>JAIROH010000056.1 GCA_031257595.1 Treponema sp.
AAATCAAGAACCAGTATGTCCGTATCGGAGGAAAGGGCCAGAAGGCGGCGCACCAGGGCGTTACGCTGGAAACTTCTCAGGTTGGCCGCTCCGGGTATTTCCTGATCGCCGGGGATAAAGCGAAGTCCCCTGATGTCGGTTTTGGCGATCACCTGGGAAAATTCCGACTTTGTGTTGTTGAGGAACGTACCTATCCCCTTTGGCGGAGACTGGTAGCCCAGCACCAGGTGGAGGTTTGACGCCCCCAGATCCATATCGGCCAGCACAACCCGTTGGCCGGCCTGGGCAAAGGCGACGGCAAGATTGGCCGCCACCAGGGATTTGCCTACGCCGCCCTTGCCGCTGGCTACCGGAATAATGTGCATTGTTTTTCTCCTTCCCCGCCCGTTATTTGAACCGGTTGTTCCGCGGCGGTTTTACGCCGGGTAAAATTGAGTAAAGCCGTTCCCGCCGCCGCGGCCATGTCGGCGGCGCCCAGGCAAAAAAACAAAAGTACAGACGAAGGAAGGCCTTTTAGTTTCAGGAAAGCAAATAAAACCCAGCCCGCAAGAGCCGCCGTGGAAATAATTTTACCGGTTATATAAAGGGGGACAAAAGCCGCCGATTCGCCGGGGCGTATCAACAGGAAAAACGCCATAAGCGGGAACAGGGCGTTGGGAGCTGTGTAAATTATATACGGAAAACGTATGCCGTCCGGCGCTCCCTGAAACATCCCCCCCGGCCCCGAAGGATCGCCGGTAACATCGGCCAGCAGGGCGAGCAAAAAGAAAATGCGCAGGCTGTCGTAGAAAAAAATCCCCAGACGCAGTGTAAGGCTTGAAGCTTTCCTCATAACATCAGTATACCCTACCTGCGGAAAAATGCAATTGCGGGCGGATCGCGCTTACTTACGGAACCTTTCCCGGACGTTTCGCTTTTTTTCGACAATTCGGGAAACGATCATCCCCGTTTCAAAGAGGATGACAAGGGGCAGCGCCAGAAGCAGCTGGGAAAGCACGTCCGGGGGCGTAAGGATCGCCGCCGCGATAAAGATCACAAGTATTATATAGCGGTGGAACCGTAAAAAGAACGCGGGGCCGGCGATTCCGATCCTGGTAAGAACGCCCATCGCTACGGGAACTTCAAAAATAAGGCCAAAGGGAAGCACAAACGCGAAAAGAAAATCCACGTATTTTTCTATGGAAATAAAAGGCAGGGCTATTCCTTTGCCTGAAACCAGAAAAAAGTTTATCGCCATTTCCACAACGACAAAACAGGCAAACGCCGCGCCCGACAAAAAAAGGAAAAGGCTTACAAAGAAAAGCGCCGCCGCCGTCCGGCCTTCTCTTGGGTACAGGGCGGGCCTGAGGAAGATCCACAGCTCGGCGATGATAACCGGAGACGCGGCAACCACGGCGGCGACAAAAGAAGCTTTTATCCGGATGACGACAGGCTCGTAAAGGGTGATAAATACCGGCTCAATGTTGCGCATACGCAGCGGTTTTTCCAGCAGCTCCATAAGCTGCCCTGAAAAACCGAAAAACACGACCAAAAAAACCGCGCCCAAAGCGGCGGCGCTTACAAGAAGGCATTTCCGCAGCGCGTGAAGATGATCCGCCATGTCCGCCCTGGGGAGTTCCCGGAATTTTTCCGGGCTTTCAGGCGGATTAGGATTTTCCGTCGGACTCTCCGCCCTGCCTTCCGCCGTCCGCGGCTTCGGCGTCTGTTTTGGCTTTGCCGCCCCTCACCTCGTCCCTGAATTCCCTGATGCTCCGGCCCAGAGTCTTGCCCAGTCCCGTAAGTTTTACCCCGCCGAAAAGCAAAAAAGCGACCGCAAGTATAATGATAATTTCGGTAATTCCAATCCTCATAGCCGCGTCTCCTCTTTTAATTCAGCCTTTATTTCGTCTACTTCATCCCTGATTTTCGTTAGTTCGGGTTCCTTTAATTCGTCTTCGTTTATGTCAAGTTCGTCGCTTGCTTCCTTAACCATCCGCCGCGCGGTCATTACAATTTTGCCCAGACTGCGGGCCGCTTTGGGCAGGCCCGCGGGACCGACCACAACCAGCGCGACGAGGAGTATAACAAGCAGTTCCCCAAATCCTATGCCGAACACGGTTTAAAGTATAACGTATTGACCGTCTTTGTGAAAAGCTTATACTTTTAGGGATGATAATGAAAAAACCGAAAAAACCGTCCTGTGAAAATTTTCAGGAAAACATAACCGATGACGGAATTATCCGCAATGACGGAATTACCCGCCGGGAGTTTATCAAAAAAGCCGCCGCGGGCGCGGCGGGGCTTGCCGCCCTTTCGCTTTTGGGCTGTACTTCCGGGAGGGAAACCCCGGCCCAGGCGGCCCGGCTTGAGGAAAATACGGCGGTTAACACCGCGGTCCCGGCCGGAGCATCCAGGGTATACATGACCAGGGACATCAGCGCCCGCGGGCTGCTTGCCGCCTACAGGAGCCTGGCTGTCGCGGCCGCCGGAAAGGTCGTGATAAAGCTCCACATGGGCGAGCGCGGCAACACCAATTACCTTAACCCTGCCCTGCTCCGGGATCTGGTAAACGAAACCGGGGGAACCTTCGCGGACAGCAATACCTACTACGGCGGGGCCCGGGGCAACACGGCGGGACACCTTGCCGTAGCCAAAGAACACGGCTTTACCTACGCGTCCGTGGACATACTCGACGCCGACGGGGACAAGACCCTCCCGGTACGGGGCGGCAGGCAGCTTAAAGAAGCGATTGTCGGCGCCCATATCACAAACTACGACTGGATCATTTCCGTCGCCCATTTCAAGGGCCATTCGATGGCGGGTTTCGGCGGCACGTTCAAGAACATGGCCGTAGGCATCGCGAGCCCGGCCGGAAAAGGCGCCATTCACCGGGCCGGGGAAGGGGCCGGTGGGTTTTCCTCAAGCGGCGAGCCGTTTTTTGAAAAGATCGTTGAATACAACAAAGCGGTGCTGGACGCGATGAACGGAAAGATCCTTTTCATCAACGTACTGAACAACCTTTCGATAAGCTGCGACTGCGACGGCAGGGCGCCCAAGGCGGAACTTCCCGACATCGGCATCCTTTCTTCCGTCGATCCGGTGGCGCTGGAAAAGGCCAGCCTTGACCAAATCTACGCCCAGCCGGCAAATCTCCGCAAAAGCCTTGTGGACCGCATCGAAAGCCGCGGCGGCGCCTATCAGATAAGCTATGCCGAGCAAATGGGCCTGGGCAGCAGCAGCTACGAGTTGGTCAATATCTGAACATGTAACGATTTTTCTTTATATCTTTTTTTCTATTATCAAATTTACCAATAATTCTTCCATGTTTCTTCGGGTATCAATTATTTGTTGTATTGAGACTGTTTTATTATCATTAATTATTTTATAATAAACTCTCCATGGATTTATATGTAATTCATAAATACCATCTATACTAATATTCAGTAATTCTTGTGATTTTCGGGTCTTCACTCGTTCCGATTTTAATAATTCAATCTCGCCAATTACTTTTTCATATATTTTATTTGAATTTATTGGACCTGAGTTTTTAGTTATATATTCCAATATTTCATTAAATGCGTTCTCTCCATGTTTAGTCCAAATTATTTCCCTCATTTTATTTTCCCTATTGTTTTTTCAAACCGTTTTTTTGCCTCCTCATGTGTTACTGTATTACCGTTTTTTAAATCCATCTCACTAAAACTTAACAATTTGGCCAGATTTATGGCATTTAAGGTTTTTTGATAACTTTCTATGTCAATAATGACCGCCTTTGCTTCTCCATTTTGGGTTATTATTATTGGGGATCTGGTTTCACCGACATTTCTGATGACTTCAGTTGTATGGGCTTTTACATAAGAAATTGGTTTTACATTCTTTACTAAATCAATCATGTTCTGCTCCTGATGTTAAATATAATACATAATTCTGATTAAGTCAATACTTTATACGATATTTTGTACCATATTTAGAGAATGATTATAATAACGAGCCGGTTTCAAAATTAATTAACTGTGCGCAAAAGCGCACTTTTGAAACTGGCTTTTGTACTTTTTAGAGGCCCTCCGGGCCTTACAAAAGTACTTTTTTATTGGTAGTGATTTCAAAATTTCAATTTTGAAATCACCTCAACCACAAAGTAAAAAAAGTCGAAAAAGTTCCGGTAACTTCGCAACGATTGGAAAGTAAACGCCGATGCCCTGGTCGGGGAAGACGAAACCTTGACAAAACACAGGAACCTGTCATACTAAAAATATACACAGATTTTTATGTATGGAGGATTTTATGAAAAAGTTACTACTTTTTACGTTGATTCTGATACTTGCCGCAGGCGCCGTTTTTGGCGACGACGCGAAAACAATGCCCAAGATGGTCGGCCGCCTCTGGCTTGCCCCGACGTTCGCGTTTGCCCCCGGCGGGTATGACACAGACGGGGACTATGACAGCTACGGCAGCGGTGAAGGTTCCCTTAAAATGTTCAACCTGGGCTTTGCCCTGGAATACGGGATAATCGACTGGATTACCGCGGCGATCCAGTGGGCCCCCGGCGTAACCGTCTGGTCCGAGATGGATAACGCCCAATTGAAAGCTGGCGGAAGTTCGGTCAATGCAAATGGCGTCGCCGACCTGTTTGTCGGCGCCAAGGTACAGATTGCCGGCGAAAACGCCCCGCTAAAAACCGACAGGCTCCGTTTTGCGATAGGCCCCGGCGTCAAGATTCCGCTGCCCGGTCAGGATTTTAAGGACCAGCTAACAAACTCCGCGACCGGCGATGATGTAACCGCCGGTAATGTGGATAATCATGTATTTGGCGCGGGAGCCAGGGTATACTTCGACTATATCTTTAACGAACATTTCTTTATCAACGTTTACAACGAAACGATTTTTTACCCTGTTAAACAGGATATTAAAAACGTAGGCATTAAAGAATATGGAGCATTGGTTACGCTAAAACAGGGAGGTTTTATTCCAGTAAATGCGGATGCAGATGTTGACTACGGTTACGATCTTACGTTTGAGGTTGAGCCGGTATACAGTACCCCGCTGGGGGACAGCGGCGTTACCCTGACCGCTGGCCTTCCGATCAACTACAAATTTACCCCGGGCCACAGCTATTCGGTTTCAAATGACAACGGCACCAATACGCTTGCAACTACCCTGAAAGGTTTAGATGAGGCTGACCCCACGCACATGCTCAAGGTCAAGCCCAATGTCAGCTTCTTCTTTACCAAGTGGTTCCTGCCCACGGACATCGGCATTACCTACGGCCTTCCCGTTTGGGGTAAAAACAGCGCGGCCCGCCACGAAATTACGTTAAAGGTCAAGCTGTACTTTGCCCTTCCCGGCGCGCGGTAAAGTTCACCGCAAGTAACGCAAAAAACCGGCCGGAAGGCCGGTTTTTTGCGTTTAGGGGCCTTGTTGCATAAAGTTTTGGCTAAATGAACCTCCCACCGCAGAGGGCTAAACTTGACCTACAATTTTAGGGATGATTACATATCCACAAAGATTAAAAACCACGAAGGCGAAAAAGGCAAAGAAGTATTAAAGTAATCGCTTGAAAGAGAGGAAACTGCCCAAAAAAGAGCTATAATGGTACCGAAAACCTATATCCTTTTTCTCCTTCTGCGCCTTTGTGGTTAGATTTTCTGATATGGTGTTTGGCATATTTCTGTGGGTCAAGAATAGCGCAGAGGGGCGGGGTCTCGGGTATTCCATGACGAAACTATACGGCTTTTTCCATTGCTTCCCGCAGTATTGCATTCATACGGGTCTGATAGCCTTTACCGGAGCTTTGAAGCCATTCAATTACATCGGCGTCAAGACGGACGTTTACTGTCTTTTTTATGGGTTTATAGTTTGCCATGTTCCGGTAGTGAGAGGGTTTTAACTGGTTAAGCTGTTCATCCACCGGTCAAGGCGGCCTTACTAGATAAATCGTCCCGGACTTATCCCAAAGACTTCAGACAGTTGATAAGCGGTTTTACGGCTTATAGGCTTTGCGTTATGTTCCATATTCGAGATTTTTTGTTTGGTTACACCCATCCGGGCCGCAAGGTCCTCCTGCGTCATCTTGTGCAGCGTCCGGTAAAAGCGGAGCGTGTCTCCGGGCGTTTCTTTTTCCTGCATTTCCATGTACCAGCCCATTTCCGTTACGGACATAGTTTCCCCGTCCTCAAAAACAGACAAGGCGGGACCAAAATCTTTTTTCAGAAGTTTAAGGTATTTATCGGGAATCTCTCCCTGCACGGTAAACTCAATAGGGGGCTTTTTCACGACTGCCAACATATTCAACCTCCACGACATACGAGCCGTTCTCATTGCGCCAGACGGCGACCCAGCTATAGGCAAGATGACAATGGTACAGGTCTTTGCCCAGCCTGCTGTAATTTGGATATTCAGGGCGTACCGGGCCGGTTTCCCGAATATCATTCACCAGATGGAACAGCATCCGTTTTGCGTTTTCGGGCATTTCCCGAAGCGTCTTTTCCAGCTTTTTGGGCATACGGACGATATACCCCATACGATAAACGTAATAGATTTTCTATTACATGTCAAGGGGTTTTTCAAAGAATTTTCAGCGCTTTCTTAAGTTCCGGAAAAGGCGTAGTGGTCAGACATAGGCGAAAGTGAGCATCCCTCCCGGCCCCCGGTCAAGGCGGGGTGGGGTTATCCGTCGGGTTCTCTCTGCCTAATTCCTCAGCTCTATCAACTAAATCAATTTTATGCGGTATAAGGAGGGAACGCATAGGAAAAAAGCGTTCTGTTGTCGGCATTACAAATAAATAAATCTCCCATGAGAATAATATCCATGCCGATAAGCATATCGACTGTTGGAGGGAGTTTACAAATAGTGATGCGGTTGTTTTTCAGTACAATACCGTTTGGAAGAATTATTGAAACAATGGAAACATCAACTTCCGTGTAACTGTTAACGCCGTAGACGCTTAATTTGTCAATCGAAACCAGATTAATCTTTCCGGCCGCATCGGGAGAAATTACCGTACTGGTAGCGCCGGTATCCCAAACGGCCCTGATGGTTAAGCTTTCTTCTGGATTACCTGAAAACTGCTTGCATATCCGCGCTTCCGTGACGAGGCTCCTAGCCAGGCTGGGATAGTGTCTGGAAAAGGCGTAATGGTCAGACATAGGCGAAGGGGGAATAGATTCTCAAGGTTTCGTCTTCGGGATCTACGGGAACGTACTTTACCATGAAAGTTCCCAGTTTATGACCGGCGGCGGTCATGGCGTTAATGGCTTCCATGTCGTTTTCATATACGCCGAGGACTTGATCGCCCTCGATAACAATACGCTTTCCCAGGTATTTTTTTCTGAGTTCATCCCGGTGATCGGTGTAATATTTCTGTTCCCGTTCCAGCATACTCTAACTATACCTCCCTCCCGGCCCCCGGTCAAGGCGGGGGATGTTATCTGGCATGACCTTAAAGTGGAAAAATATTTGACAATACGTAATTTATGTAATATATTAATATCGGGGATACATAATGAAACGGCGTGATTTAATAAAGAAATTAGAAGCCGCGGGGTATCGACTGGACAGAAATGGAGATCACGCAATTTATGAGAAAAAAGGCAGTCGGCCAGTTCAGGTGCCTAATCATAACGAAATCAATGAATATACCGCAAGGGCTATTTTAAAAGCCACTGGTATCCAGGAGTAAAGTATGGAATATGTTTTTCCCGCTGTTTTTCACAAGAACAAAGACGAGAGTTATACTATCACCTATCCTGATTTACCCGGATGTATAAGCGAAGGAAAAAATTTAGGTAATGCTATATACATGGCTGAATCGGGACTAAAACAGTGGCTTAATTATCTGATTGACAAGAAACAGGAGATACCGGCCGCTAGTCATCTAGATAAAGTAAAGTCAAACAAGGGGGAGCTTGTCAATTTAGTACGGGTAGAACTCAAAGACGAACACGCAATAAGAAGAACCGTCAGTATTCCAAAATGGATGGATGATAAGGCTGTTTCTTCCGGTTTGAGTTTATCACGTATTTTACAGGACGCTCTTGCTGAACGGCTGGCTTGACTCTTCTTCATAGCAATGCTTTGTTTTCCCGAAAACCTGATTACCCGTCTCCATCCCGGTCAAGGCGGGGAGGGCTGACAGTTTCCAGGACATGGTGAGAAACATCTGGCAGGGGGTTTTTGTAGGCTTTGGGGTATAAAAGTTTCCTGTCTGGTGCTGATGGAGGCGCTACAATTCCAGATGAAGGTTCTCGAAAATGCCGCGAGTACCCGGAGGCCCTTCAAGGATATAGTCAAAATAGGGGAGCATGGGATGATCGCTGTTGTTTTTCCGTGCTTCTTCCCAGAGTTTGTGTTTTTCCGAATCCGGAAGAGACGCCAAAAATGTGGCGTTAAGGAGCATTCGGTACAAATAGAGCATATTTTTTGTGTTCATGCGGTGCCTCCGGCTTTAATATCGGTACTTTTCCGGGCGGCCTTATGCTTTTTTGTTATTAGGCCGCGTTATGCTCGTGGATTTGGGTTTTCCAGGCAGGCTTGAACCCCAAAAGGCCGAGGATCGTTAAAAAAGTAAAGTACACGGGAGTAAAGAGTATCTGAAAAATATAGGCGGGGCCGGCTTTAGGCAGAAACGCGCCGAAAAGGATCAGCGTCGCGACGGTGTTGGCGCTCATGGAAAGCAGTACCGCCGCCGGCAGAGGCCACAGACCGGGCAACAGCGGAACGACGGGCAGGGCAAGCATCCCCATGGAAATGGTAACCATAAGGAAACTGAAATTACACCTCGTTCCGAGATCGGGGCTGAAAAGACCGCCGTTATTCCACCGCAGGGTCTGGCGAAGAAAAGCTTTCCAGCTGTATTCGGGGGCGGTTATGACGGCGGCATCGGTTCCGCAGATGGAACGGATTCTGTAATCCGTGATGGCCCGTATCCGGGAAATAAGGGCCGCGTCCTCGGTAGGGGAGACCGGAACCGTGCCGTAACCCCCAATGGCGTCAAGTACCTCCCGTTTCAGTATCAGGTTGTTGCCGAAACCCCCGCCCGCCGCGCCAAGTCCCGTGGAAGCGGCCAGGTACATGTAACGTACCGCGTGATCAAAGCACTGGTACAGGGAAAAAAAGCTTGTACGCCCGGTTTTCCGCGAACCGCCGTTTACCCTGTCCGGGGCGGGGTTTTCCCCGAAATGTTCTTCTGCCGGCAGCGGTTTTTTAAACACGGGACCGATGGCGGCGCCTGTCCGGCTGTCCCCCATACGGCCGACCATGGCCCGAATCCAGCCGGGGCCAAGCTCGCAGTCCCCATCGGTAAAGAGAATCAGCGTCCCTTTGGCTTTTTCAAGCCCTTTCTCCAGCGCGAATTGTTTATGGTTCGGACCGGGGTTTTCTTTCAGGGTGATAATCGAGACATGCGCTTCCTTTTCCGCGAACGCCCTGAGCAGCGCCCCGGTTCCGTCTTCGGATCGGTCGTCGACAAAGATAAATTCCTTTTTTGGGTAATCCTGGGCGGCAAGTCCGGCAAGCAGGGTCTTCATGCGCCGTTCTTCGTTACGAAAGGGAACCACCACGGAAACAAGGGCCGCGGCATCCGGCAGGCCCTGCTCCGGTCCGGCCGCGACATGTCCGGCCGCGCGTCTGTCGCGGCGCCATTCCAGAAAAAGCCCTGCCATAAGCACGGCGTGGAGACCGGTAAACACGGCAAAAAAAGCTATACGAAAAACGGCATAGGCCATGGGGTAAGTATACACGAATCGGGGCTTTCTGTATCAACAAACCGGATATTATTTTGCGGCTTCGGTAAGAATCGGCAAGAATGTCAGAATTATGTGTTTCGGCGCCGATTGCCGGGAAACCTAAAGTACCGTATAATAAAACCATGGCACTTGCGGAAAAATACGAGGAAACGTCCCGTTATACCTGGGCGGATTACCTTGAATGGGATGAAGATGTTCGGACGGAACTTGTGGACGGCGAAGCGGTTGCGATGGCGCCGCCTTCGGGGCCTCATCAGGGAATTATAACTGAACTACTATACAGGATACGGGGCTTTCTTGAAGGCAAGCCCTGCAAGGTGTATCCCGCTCCCTACGCGGTACGGCTTAATCCCCGGGAAGACGGCCGGGACGATACGATTTTCGAACCGGATATCGTCGTGGTATGCGATCCTGCAAAACTCGACAAACACGGCTGTAAAGGCGCCCCGGATCTTGTCATCGAGGTGCTTTCTCCCTCAACAATCCGGCATGACCGGATTGTAAAATTCCGCAAGTACCAGCAGGCAGGGGTACGGGAATACTGGATCGTGGATCCCGAAACCCGGAGTATCCAGGCCTGTGTCCTGGAAAACGGCCATTATATGGCATCCGTATACGATGAGGAAGACACCGCGCCGGTAGCGGTGCTTCCCGGCTGCCGGATTGCCGTTAAAGATATTTTTACGGAGTGACGGCGTGGCGTTGAACTGCGGCATCGTCGGCCTGCCGAATGTGGGAAAATCCACGATTTTTTCCGCCCTGAGCCGCGCCCCCGCCGAAGCGGCGAACTATCCGTTTTGTACGATCAACCCCAACGTCGGAGTGGTGAACGTTCCCGATGAACGGCTCGACAGGCTTGCGGAAATTTTCAGGCCGCAGAGAACGATTCCGGCGGCGGTGGAATTTGTAGACATCGCGGGTCTTGTCAAAGGCGCCAGCAACGGAGAGGGCCT
>JAIROH010000083.1 GCA_031257595.1 Treponema sp.
CCTGAATACCTGTTGACCGAACTTTTTCAGATACGCGCCTCCGGGGAACGGTACTCGACCCGCTACAGGTATTCGGACGGCGTTCTTGTCGGATCGGAAACGAGGCTGGATGAGGAACTGCTGTGGAGTGACGAATACCGCTATACCCGGAATTACAAACTCAGGGGAGTGGAACGAAGATACGCCGAAAGAGAAGTTTCGGAAGAAAGCGCCCGTCTTGTACAACTCCGGTTTCCGTCGCGCGGCCTTTCTTTTATCAGCCCGGATTCTCCCTACGATTACCGCCTTAGAACAGGGGCCCTCAGGGATGTTTTCATGACAGAAGCGGCTGCGGTACGGTACAGTACGGACGGACAGGGAAGGGTGACTTACGAAGAACACCTTGACAAGGACGGAAAACAAATCGCGTCCCTTGCCAACGAATGGTCCGAAGAAAGGCTTTTATCGGTTACATGGAATTCCGGCGGCGTTTCGGGAAAGGTTGAGTTTGACTATGCCCCGGACGGGGAGAATGAAGGTGAAAGAAATTACCGGAACGGCGTTCTTGAACGAAAAGTAACGCGGGACGGAAACCGGGAAATCGAAGATCTTTACCGGAACGGCGAGCCAATACTCAGGGCCGTGTGGGAAGACGGAAGAAAAATAACGGAGGAAAGGCTTTGAGCGCCGGATCGTTACGCTGGATAGGCTTTGTCGCGGGCCGCCTTGTGTCCCGCAAGCGGGGAATTCCGGCGCTGCCCGTGCTGGGTATTGCCGTGGGCGTGCTTGCCCTTACCGTGATCATCGCCGTGATGAACGGCTTTCAGCTTGGTTTTATCGAAAGCATTCTCGAAATATCATCGTACCATGTCCGGGTTGACAGGCCCGCGGAAGGCCGGGAACTCGTGGACAGTATTCGTTCCGTTCCCGGCGTCGCCGCCGCCGTGCCGTTTCGGGAGATTCAGGGGATTGTCCGGGGCGGCTACGGACAGCAGGGCGTGCTGATCCGCGGCTTGCTTCCCTCCGCCGCCGCCGATGATCCGGGAATGGCAAAAAAACTCGATTTTGAATCGGGTTTTTTTGATCTTGAACGGGACGATTCAATTCTTCTGGGCGCGGAACTGGCCCGGCGGCTCCGGGTGCAGGAAGGCGACGGACTGACCGTTATTTCCGTCAGCGCACTCCGGCCGGAAGTGACGCTGGACGCGACGTTTACCGTAAGGGGAATTTTCCGTTCCGGCTTTTACGAATACGATCTGGGCTGGGCTTTTATCAACTTTGACAGGGCGGGAGAAATGGAAGGAGAGGACTATACGATTGGGGTGAAACTCACGGACAGATGGCAGGACGGCCGGGTCATTTCCGCGATACAAAAACATACCGGCGCGCGGGTAAGTTCCTGGCGTGAATACAACAGGGCTTTTTTCGGCGCCCTCAGGACGGAAAAACTTTTTATGTTCGTGCTCGTTGGTCTTATCTTTATCGTTGTCGGCCTTAACATCTACCAGGCCCAGAGAAGATCGGTGCTGGAACGGAGGGAGGAAATAGGCCTGCTCCGTGCTGTCGGCGCCGGAGACAGGGCCGTGCGGCTTGTGTTTGTATGGGACGGGTTTCTTGTCGGGATCCTTGGCGCTTCGGCCGGCATGGCGGCGGGGCTTTTAATCAGCCTTAACATCTCGGCTTTTTTCGCCCTGCTGGAGGCCGGGGTAAACGGCGTTCTCCGCGTGGTTAACGCCGTTTTTCCCGTCCTGTTCGGAGAGGCCGCGTCGGGAGAAGGCTTTGCCGTTTTTTCCCCAGCCGTATTTTACATAAAGGAACTGCGGGGCAGGGTGATTCCCCACGAAGTGGTAATCATATTCCTGTTCGGACTTTTTTCCGCCCTTGGCGCGGCATGGTTTGCCTCGGGCAAGGTTTCGCGGATCAGGCCGGCGGAGGTACTGCGTTATGAATAAGGCCGTAAGCAAAAACAGCGTGACGAATAACGTTACTGCGGACGCCATGGACACAGACGGTCCCGTTGTCGTTGTCCGAAATCTGGTTAAGCATTACGAATCGGGAAATGAAAAACTCAGCATACTCAAAGACCTGTGCTTCCAGGCGCCGGCGGGCCGGACCGTAGCGGTACAGGGCAAGAGCGGCTGCGGCAAAAGTACGCTGCTTAACATAATCGGGGGCCTTGACCGCTGCGACTCGGGATCGGTGATTGCCGCCGGCAGGGACATAAGCGCCCTCCCGGAAAATGCCCTTACCGAATACCGCAGATCGTACCTTGGTTTTGTTTTTCAATTTCACTATTTACTCCGGGATTTTACCGCCCTTGAAAACGTGATGATCCCCGCCTTTATAGGGGGAATGAAGAAAAAAGACGCAATGGAAAAGGCCAGGGCCCTTCTTGAAGACCTGGGGCTTGGAGAAAGAACAGGGCATTTTCCGTCCCAGCTTTCCGGCGGCGAGCGCCAGCGGGTTGCCGTGGCAAGATCCATGGTAAACGATCCGGTCCTTATTTTGGCCGACGAACCGACAGGAAACCTCGATCCCCAGAACAGCGCCGTAGTCGTGGAGCTTCTTTACAGCGCCGCGGAAAAGCGGCGTACAAGCCTGGTGCTGGTAACGCATGACGAAAGGGTCGCCGCCCGTGCCGGGATTCGCTACGAACTTGAAAACGGGGCGCTGCGGCAATTATGAAGCGGATGAAAGGCGCCCTGTGGGCGGCGGCGCTGTATATCGCCCTCCGTTATCTTTGGGGCAGGGCAAAAGAAGGCGGCCGTTACCTCCGGGGCGCGGCGGCGGGCATTGCCCTGAGCCTTATCCCCATTATCGTAACGCTCGTGGTAGCCGACGGAATGATCCGGGGCATTACCGATCGTTACATTGAGCTTGGTACCTCCCATATCCAGATCTACGATTTTCTTGAGGATGATATTGACGTTGGGCGTATTGCCGCGGACATGCGGGATGTCGATTTTATCCGCGGCGTTTGGCGGGAACGGCAGGGCCTGGGGCTCATTGTAGGAAGCCACGGCAGACTCGGCGCAACCATCAGGGCCGTGGATCCGGGTTTTTGGGAAGATCCGGGAAGCAGGGCTTTTTTGAAAGTGGTTTCCGGCGGTGCGGTTCTTGAAACAAACAGGGAAGTGCTCCTTGGCGAAACCCTGGCGGAGACGCTGGAAGCAAAGCCCGGATCAACTGTCAGGCTTATGACGGTACGGGTAAACGAAGACGGATCAACCACGCCGCGGATTACCCTGTTTACGATCAAGGGAATTGTTTCTTCAGGATACCGGGAGCTTGATTCGCTCTGGTGTATCATGAACTATGAGGCCGGCCTGGAACTGCTTTCCCCGGAACTGTACCGTTCGTTTCTGCTTGTCAAGACAAACGATCCCCACGGGAACGTGGACACAGCGGCCCTGTATCTGGGCGCGTACCTGGGTTCCGGCTACGGGGTATATACATGGAAACAGCTCGAACAGTCCCTGTATAGTTCTTTCAAATCCACAAGACAGATGCTTCTTTTTATCATGGCGATTCTGGTACTGGTCGCGGCGGTAAACGTATCATCGGCGACGTCGATGCTTGCCATAGAACGGCAGCGGGATATTGCCGTGCTCAAAACCGGCGGGGCAAGTCCGGGAAACATCCAGGCGGTTTTTCTGTGGGGATCTTTTTTTACCGGACTTACCGGGGCGCTGGCGGGCGGCGCGGCGGGTCTTCTTATCGGCGTCTTTATCAACCAGATTATACGGGGCCTTGAAGTTCTTATAAACGCCGCCGCCGGAATCTGGGGCGGCGGCGTACGGCTCCTTGACCCCGAGTATTACCTTGAAGAAATTCCGATCGTGATAGACTGGACGACAGTTTTTGCCATTGTTCTTTTTACGCTTGGCTGTTCGGTATTGGCTTCCTGGCTTCCCGCCCGTCGCGCCGGAAAGCAGAGGCCTCTGGAAATACTGCGCAGGGTGTAGCCGGGCAGGGAAAGCCGTTTCGCCCTTTATCCTTTCCGGTTTTCATGTTATACTGTCAGAAAGAACCGCAAAAACGCGCGGATTTGCCGGGGGGTATGTGTTTAGGGGACTAACCAACAGGGCTCAGCGTATTTTGACAATAGAAGCCCAGAACGAAGCCAGACACTTTAATTCGGATCAGCTGCTGCCGGAGCATATTATTCTTTCCATACTTAAAGAAGGTTCCGGAATGGCCTGCAAAGCGCTGCTTTTTGT
>JAIROH010000201.1 GCA_031257595.1 Treponema sp.
GGCTTTCCCGAAGAATACGCGGATTTGACCATCGCCGCGCCGCCCGTCGCTATCACCACATCGACGGCTTTCATCAGCTCGGTGGAAAGGGGGATGGTAGGTTCTTCGATAACCAGGAAGATGTCTCTGGGAGCGCCGAGTTTGTCCAGTTCCGGGTAGTACAGATCCGCAAGGGTTTTTGCGCATTTTTTGCTCCGGGGATGAGGGGCTATGATGATGGAATTGCCGCCTTTGACAGCGAACATCGCGTTGCACATCGGAGTTACGATGGGGTTGGTACAGGGCGTGGCGGCCCCGACAACGCCCATCGGCTTGGCGACCAGCGTGATGCCGGCCTCAGCGTCGTGTTCAAGAATTCCCACGGACTTTTTTCCTTTAAGGCCGTACCAGAGGATACGGGCCTTACCCTTGTTTTTGGTGATTTTATCCTCATAAACCCCCATGCGGCTCTCTTCGGCGGCGAGTTTTGCCAGCGGTTCGGCGTTATCATAGACAACTTTGGCAAACATACGCACTATGGCATCGATTTTTTCCTGCGAGTAGCCGGCGATAACCTGCTGGGCCGCCCGTGAACGTGTAACAAGCTCGGCAATTTCCATGGTTTGCTCCTTAAAAATGGTTTTGTCCCGCCTCCATACGACAGGCGGGAACGGGTTTACTATAAAATTGGTACTACCATCATACTACTTTATCAATAGCTTTGCTGTCAAGCGAGGATTTTGCGGTAATGGCCCGGAGCTTCAAGAACATCACCTTTTATGGTATACTTCCCAGGTACGATTATGAGGAGTGTTTAGTGATAAGTGTCAGCGATCTGGGCCTTTCTTACGGCGAACGGATCCTTTTTAAGGACGTCAATCTAAAATTTACCCCGGGCAACTGTTATGGGATTATCGGCGCAAACGGCGCGGGAAAATCGACGTTTCTCAAGATCCTTTCCGGCGAAACGGAACATGACAAGGGCGAAATTTCCATTTCAAAAGGGGAACGAATGGCGGTACTCAAACAGGATCACTTTGCCTTTGAAGAACATCCCGCGGCGGAAACGGTGATCATGGGTTACCCAAAACTCTACAAGGTGATGAAAGAAAGGGAAGCGATTTACGCGAGAGAAGACTTTAGCGAAGAAGACGGCATGAAGGCCAGCGAACTTGAGGCGGACTTTGCCGATCTTGACGGCTGGGAAGCGGAAGCCCAGGCGGGCCGGCTTCTTTCCGGTCTGGGCCTTGACGAAGAAGATCACGGGAAGCTTATGGCGGATCTTGACGAATCGAAAAAGGTACGGGTGCTGCTGGCCCAGGCCCTGTTCGGCAATCCCGACCTCTTGCTGCTGGACGAGCCGACCAACGGCCTTGACCTTGAATCGATCGCGTGGCTTGAGGATTTCCTTATCGACTTTCCCAACACGGTGATCGTCGTTTCCCACGACAGGCATTTTCTCAACGCGGTATGTACCCATATCTGCGACATAGATTTCGGCAAGATTACCCAGTATACGGGGAACTACGATTTTTGGTACCAGATGAGCCAGATGCTCCAGAAACAGGCGAAGGATCAGCTTAAAAAGCGGGAAGAACGGGCAAAAGAGTTAAAGGAATTTATCCAGCGTTTTGCGTCCAACGCGGCAAAAAGCAGGCAGGCGACAAGCCGCAAAAAAGTGCTTGAAAAACTCGACCTTGAAAACGTTCCGGTAACCAGCCGCAAGTTTCCCTACGTGGGTTTCAAGCCTTTCCGTGAAATCGGCAACAACGTACTGCGGGTCGAAAAAGTTTCCGCGCCGGATTCGGGCCTTGCCGGTTTTTCCCTTATGGTCAACAAAAACGACAAGATCGCGTTTGTGGGAATGGAGCATCAGGCGAAAACCGCCCTGTTCGAACTTATCACGCGGGAGAATCCCCCTGTGGGAGTTTATTGGGGCCAAACCACAAACTTTTCGTACTTTCCCAAAGAAAATTCGGCGTTCTTTGACGGGAACCTTTCGATTACCGAATGGCTTAAACAATATTCGCCTGACGAGGACGAAACCTATGTCCGGGGCTTTCTGGGACGGATGCTGTTTTCCGGCGACGAAGCCCTCAAGCCGGTCAACGTACTTTCGGGCGGCGAGCGGGTCCGCTGCATGCTTTCAAGGATGATGCTTTCAAACGCCAACGTGCTTGTCCTTGACGAGCCGACCAATCATCTTGATCTTGAAGCGATTACCGCCCTTAACGAAGGGCTTATCGCGTTTGGGGGAGTTATACTTTTCAATTCCCACGATCATGAGTTTATCAATTCCATAGCCAACCGCATTGTGGAGATTCTGCCGCCGGGGCCTTCAGGAGAAACAGGGATCATCGACCGGATGATGCCCTTCGACGATTATCTGATGGATGAAACGGTCAAGGCTCTTCGGGCGGAAGCGTATCATCACGCCGAACGGCTGCGGATATGAGGAAACTTCCCTGTCTTGCCGTACTGCCGGCGATGCTTGTGTTTTCCACCTGTAGTTCCCACAGGCCCATAGCGCCGGAACTCCGGGGGCCGGAAATACAAACGCCGGAAACGCAAAGGCCCGGCCGCCGGACAGCGGGAGAGCGAACAGCGGAAGACCAGGCGGGACTTTGGCCGCCGGATTTCGAAACAGACGAAAGCGAAGCGGGGAAAACCCTCAGGGTCAAAATCGCCCAGATGCTTCTTGTGGGTTTTCAGGGCCTTGACGCGAACAATCCGGTTTACGCGGATATAACGGAACGGGGAATTGGCGGGGTACTGTTGTTTGACTACGACACGCCAAGCCGTTCCCGGATCAGGAACATTGTTTCCAAAGATCAGCTTGCCCGGCTTTGCGCCGAACTGCAGGAAGCCGCCGCGCGAAGTCCCGCCGGGGCAAAGCTTTTTATCGCAATCGATCAGGAAGGCGGCGCCGTCGACAGGCTCAAGGCCCGAAACGGTTTTCCCGAAACAAAAAGCGCCGCCGAAATGGGGAAGGGTGACGGAAGCGAAACGGCATACTATGCCGAACAAACCGCGAGGCTTCTTTCCGAAATGGGGATCAACCTGAACTTTGCCCCCTGCGTCGATCTTAACATTAACCCCGGCAACCCGATCATCGGGAGGATTGGCCGGAGCTTTTCTTCCGATCCCGAAATCGTAACAAGCCACGCCGCCCTGTGGATAGACGCCCACAGCCGGTTTGGGGTATTTTCCTGCCTTAAACATTTTCCCGGCCACGGCAGTTCCCAGGGTGATACCCACCGGGGCGCGGTGGATGTCAGCCTAAGCTGGCAGAAAGAAGAACTTTTTCCCTACAGGGAGCTTATCGCCGCGAACGCCGTTAAATTTGTGATGACAAGCCATGTTTTTAATTCCGCCCTGGACCCGGAATACCCGGCCACCCTTTCCGGTTCTACGCTGGGAGGCGTCTTGCGGAACGATCTGGGTTTTGGCGGTCTTATTGTTTCGGATGATCTTGACATGGCCGCGGTGGCGGCGAACTACAGTCTTGAAACCGCGCTGGAAAAAGCGATAAACGCCGGTGTGGACATACTCTGTTTTTCCAACAACGGCGTCGTCTTTGATCCTTCGATTGCCGAACGCAGCATCAACATCATCTACGATTTGATCCGCGCCGGGACAGTCGCCCCGGAGCGGATTGAGGAAAGTTACCGGCGGATCATGGCGGTAAAGGCGGAACTGTAAGGAAGCCGGCTGAGGCGATTCCGTATCACGCTCGCGGCTACTGAATATTAAAATAAAACCGCTCGAGGTAGGCAATGCGCCGCCTTGCCGCGTCGTAACGGGAACTCTGCGGGTATTCCCGGGTAAGCCGTCTGTAGTAATCCAGCGCAAGTCTGATGTCCCGGTTGGGGCCGGACGCTTCCAGGGCCTGGCCGTAGAGCCAATAGGCTTCGTCGCTGCCGCCGGGATACGCGGCCCGGAACCGGTCGAGGGTTTCCAGGGCCCCGGCTATGTGCCCGGCGTCGTACTCTTCTTTCGCTTTGGCCAGGTACACGTCCGGCAGGGCGGCCTCTTCCGCCGTGGCGGGATCGGCTGCTTCCGGCAAAGTCTCTCCTGGCCCGGCCTGCCCCGCGGCCGCCGGCTGTGCCGGCTGTGCCGAGTCCGGCTGTACGGACGCGGGCTGTGTTACGGGAGCGGCTTCGGGCTGTATTGCGGGAACCGGCCGCGCCGCGGCGGTTGCGGATGCCGCAGCTTCGGGCGGAACAGGCGCGGCGCCGGACAGGTCCGAAGGCGGCCATCGCGGCGCGGCGTATATCCGGTCCGGAACGACAGCGGTGCTGTGCCAGGCCGATCCGGTAATTTCCGGGGGAGGCAGGACTTTCACTTGTACGTAATCGTTAATGACATAATCACGTATGAAGTCCTGCCGGTTGAATTTGAGCGAATAGCTTCCTTCTTCGTTGGCCCGGAACACAAAAACCATGCCTTCGTCGTCAATGCGCCGCGAATCGTAGTAGACACCCCGCCTTGAGCCAAGCTCCCCAAGGTAGACCCAGCCCGGCCCCCGAAACGGTATCTCTATGTACTGTCCCACATAGGCGGTCACGATCCGCGAATAGGCAAGGTCATCGTCCGGCGGGAGATTGGGCCGGGCGGGCAAATCGAAAACAGGCTCAGGAGGAGGCGGTACGGCTTCGGCGCTTTCTTCGGAAAAGGGCTCGGAAGGGCGGATAAATTCCGGGACAGGCGGCGGCGGAGGGGGTGAAGGCGGCGGAGTCTCCGGACGGGCGGACGGGGAAGGCCGCGGCGCGTCCCCGGCCTGTGTCGCCGGGGGGGCGGGATCGGGCCGGACTTCGGCAAGCTGCGGAATCTCGGTAATCTGCCGCGGATCGGGAAGGGGAACCGGCTCGGGCAAAACAATTTCCGGCTCTTCCCCGCCGGCCTGTTCCGCGATCTCCGTATCGGGCGCTTCCGTACCGGAAGCTTCTTCGCCCGGTACTTTATCGAGCGCTTCGCCATCAGGCGATACTTCGGAAGCTTCGGTCGCTTCTTCATCACCTTCGCGGACAATCTGTCCATGAAGGCCCCGCGCGGATTCCAGGGACGTTTCGTCTGACTGCGCGGGGGGAAGCTCCGCCGCGGGGTATTCGCCGGTTTTTTCGGGGACGTTTTTACAGGCGCCAAACGCCCAGACAAAACAGCAGGCGAGAACCAGAATAACCGGTTTTACGGAATAGAGTTGTTCGATAACTTCAGTTATCGAACAAGTCCAATATTTGCCGGTCACGGGCCGTTTTTCACCCGCGGGACATTTTTTGATCACAGGCCGTTTTTCAATCACGGGACATTCTCCAAAAGTTCGTCGACGCCTTCTTTTATCCGGCGCCTCCAGGTTCCGGCGTTCTCTTCCATCGGATCTGTCCAGAACGGCCGCGCGTCTTCTTCGCTCCAGCCGTCCCTGGGTTCCCGTTCAAGTAAAATCGGGGGAACAAAATCCGGTTCGGGCGGCATGAAAAAATCCTCCGGAGAAAGGGAAGGAGGCGAAAGTACCGCCTCCCCCGCCGCGGTATTTTGTTTTTCGGGAACGAGCTTTACCAGCGCGAGAACAACAAGAAGCATCAAAACGATAAAAACAGCGCCGCAGACACAGGCGGCCGCGACAAGATGGGATTTTATAAATAGAACGGCTTTTGAAAATAGTTCCCCAATCCCCATACTTCATTATACTTCGTTTTTTTGCTATTGTATATATTGGAGGAACGATGACAAACGAACGGCTTGATTCCATGCTCAGGCGCTATGACGAGTTGACCAGGCTTGTCGAAGATCCGGAACTGGTGCGGGATCAGCGTAAATACCGGAGTACGATGAAGGAATACGCCCAGGTTTCCGCGGTTGCCGGGGTGTCGAAGGAAATTGAGATTCTTGGGGAACAGCTTGAAGGGGCGCGGCTTATGGTTCAGAACGAAAAAGATCCGGACATGAAAGAGCTTGCCCGTGAAGAGCTTAAGGATCTGGAAATCCGGCTCAAGGACGCCGAAGACAGGCTTAAATTCCTCCTTGTGCCGAGGGATCCCCTGGACGAAAAGAACATCATTATGGAAATACGGGCCGGTACCGGCGGTGACGAAGCGGCCCTGTTTGCCGCCGACCTGTACCGCATGTACGCCCGCTTTGCCGAAACCAGGGGCTGGAAATTCGAAATAATGAATGCCAGCGAGACTGAGCTTGGGGGCTTTAAGGAGATTGTGTTTTCGATAAGCGGCAGCAATGTGTACGAGAACCTCCGCTATGAATCAGGGGTTCACCGGGTACAGCGGGTGCCTTCAACCGAAGCCTCGGGCCGGATCCATACGTCGGCGGTTACCGTGGCGGTGCTTCCCGAGGCGGACGAAACCGAAATCGACATTAAAAGCGACGACCTGCGCATCGACGTAATGCGGGCCGGCGGCCCCGGAGGCCAGTGCGTCAACACGACGGATTCGGCGGTGCGGATTACCCACATCCCGTCGGGGATTGTTGTCCACTGTCAGGACGAGAAAAGCCAAATCAAGAACAAGGCCAAGGCAATGCGGATACTCCGGGCGCGGGTCTACGAGATGGAAGAAGCCAAAGCCGCGGCGGAACGGGCCGAAGCCCGCAAAACCCAGGTTGGAACAGGGGACAGGAGCGAACGGATCCGTACCTATAACTTTCCCCAGAACCGCCTTACCGATCACCGGATTAACCTGACGCTGTACAAGCTCGACCTGATTATGCAGGGCGA
>JAIROH010000284.1 GCA_031257595.1 Treponema sp.
GAGGTGGATGAAGTGAATATAGAGGCGGAAGATGAATTATCCGAATGATCTTGAAGCGAAAGCGCTGATTCTCGATATAGGCAGGCGTATGTACGACAAAAACTTTGTCGCCGCCAATGACGGAAACATTACCTGTAAAACGGCGCCGGACCGGATCTGGGCGACTCCTACCGGAGTATCAAAAGGATTTATGAAGGCCGAAGAACTTGTAAAGATGGACCTGTCCGGCAAGGTTATTCAGCAGGGAAAACTCAATCCTTCTTCGGAAATAAAGATGCACCTTCGGATTTACAACGAAAACCCCGCCGTTATGGGGGTATGCCACGCCCATCCTCCGGTCGCCACTTCTTTTGCCATAGCGGGCATAAGCCTTGACAAGGCAATATACCCGGAAGCCCTGGTAAACCTTGGTACGGTTCCGGTTGTGCACTACGAGGTTCCCGGTTCCCAGGGCATACCTGATTCGGTTGCCCCGTATTGCCGGGACTATAACGCCCTGCTTCTTGCGAATCACGGCGCGCTTGCGTGGGGCGCGGGCGTTATGGAAGCCTGGTACCGCCTGGAAGCGCTTGAACACTATGCGATGATCCTTATGTATACGGGCAACATTATCGGCAAGGCGAATGTGCTAAGCTGTGAGCAGGTGCGGGAGCTTATCGGTATCCGTGAAAAACTCGGCATCCGTACAGGAGGCATTCCCCCCTGCTGCGCCCCTGCCGCGACTAATCTTTCCGACGTGGGCGGTTTTCCCCAGGCCACCGGCCGGGTCGCCGGCCAGGCCGCTGCCGGAACCGCGCCTGCGGCGAAAAACGCCGGGAACGTTACCGCCTCGGATATAGAGGCCATTGTCCGAAAGGTTGTGGAAAGTTTCCTGGGAAAATGATTGCGGACAGGGCTTGCCCGGCATCGTCCGGCGGTCATGATACGGCTTCCTGTCGGCCCTGGGGGATAGTTAATTCCGTCTTGAAATTCTTTGAAAAATGTGTATATTATCGCATACGTGGTATTTTTATACTAAAAGAAGAGCAGATTAGTCGTACAGCATAATCATTCAGACCGAATTCCCCTGCTTTTCGTTTTTTGGGTGTAAAGCGGGCTTTTTCGTGTGAAAAGGTCTTTAAAGAAGCACTGATTTATTCAATCGAGAATAAATCAGCGTTGCCTTAACATAAGGAGTAGTAAATAATGGGCATCGACATTACCAAGATGCGTAACATTGGTATCAGCGCACATATCGATTCCGGAAAAACGACCCTTTCGGAACGGATTCTCTTTTACAGTAACAAGATTCACGCGATTCACGAAGTCCGGGGAAAGGACGGAGTGGGGGCCACAATGGATCACATGGAGCTGGAAAAAGAACGGGGTATTACGATACAGTCCGCGGCGACCCAGGTTGAATGGAAGGATTATACCGTCAACCTTATCGACACCCCCGGCCATGTGGACTTTACGATTGAGGTGGAACGTTCCCTCAGGGTGCTTGACGGGGCGATCCTCGTGCTCTGCGCCGTAGGCGGGGTACAGTCCCAGTCGATCACGGTTGACAGGCAGCTTAAACGCTACCATGTTCCCCGCATCGCCTTTGTGAACAAATGCGACAGAACCGGGGCCAACCCTTTCAAGGTAAAAAACCAGCTTAGGGAAAAGCTTGGCCTGAACGCCGTCATGATACAGCTTCCCATCGGCCTTGAGGACAAGCTTGAGGGGATAGTTGATCTTGTTACGATGAAAGCCGTGTACTTCGACGGCGACGCGGGGACGGAACTGCGTTACGCGGAGATTCCCGCCCACCTTAAGGCCGACGCCGACAAGCATCACGAAGAGCTTATTG
The DNA here is from genome assembly GCA_031257595.1 of Treponema sp. Lineage (GTDB taxonomy): Bacteria > Spirochaetota > Spirochaetia > Treponematales > Breznakiellaceae > JAIROH01. The sequence continues at coordinate 1,835 of JAIROH010000284.1, forward strand.
ACGCCGTTTCCATGTTCAGCGACGAGGTGGCGGAAAAGTACCTGGGCGGCGAGACTGTCGGTGAGGAGCTTATCCGCAAAGCCATCCGAAAAGGTACGCTGGAAGAAAAGTTCGTTCCGGTGATGGTCGGTTCCGCTTACAAGAACAAGGGCATACAGCCCCTGCTTGACGGGGTAGGCTACTATCTGCCCAATCCCACGGAAGTAAAGAACTACGCCCTTGATCTGGACAAAAATGAAGAGCAGAAAGAATTGTCCTGCGACAATAAAAGTCCCACCGTGGCCCTTGGCTTTAAGCTTGAGGACGGCCAGTACGGTCAGCTTACCTATGTCCGCATTTACCAGGGCGCCCTTAAAAAGGGCGAGGAGCTTACAAACACCCGGGCGCGCAAAAAATTCAAGGTTGGCCGGCTTGTGCGTATGCACGCCGACAACATGGAAGACATCAACGAAGGATATCCGGGTGACATTGTAGCCCTTTTTGGTATTGAATGCGCCAGCGGCGATACGTTCTGCGGCGGCGGGATCAACTATGCGATGACATCGATGTATGTACCCGAGCCGGTAATATCCCTCGCGGTTAACCCCAAAGACAAAAAAAGCGCCGACCAGATGGCCAAGGCCCTGAACCGTTTTACCAAAGAAGACCCGACGTTCCGTACCTTTGTCGATCCCGAATCGAACCAGACGATTATCCAGGGCATGGGCGAACTCCACCTGGAAGTGTATATCGAACGGATGCGCCGGGAATACAAGTGCGAAGTGGAAACCGGCATGCCCCAGGTCGCCTACCGCGAAGCCATTACCCAGCGCGCCGAGTTTAACTATACCCACAAAAAGCAGACGGGCGGTTCGGGCCAGTACGGAAGGGTCGCCGGTTATGTGGAACCGTGGAGCGAAGGCGACTATGAATTTGTAGACAACATCAAGGGCGGCGCCATCCCCACGGAATTTATCCCCAGCTGCAACAAGGGCTTTAAGGAGGCCGTCAAAAAAGGCAGCCTTATCGGGTTCCCCATTGTCAGCATACGCTGTGTGATCAACGACGGTCAAAGCCATCCGGTAGACTCCTCGGACATAGCTTTCCAGCTTGCCGCGATCGGCGCTTTCCGGGAAGCCTACGGAAAAGCCAGGCCCTGCATACTTGAACCGATTATGAAAGTGTCCGTAGAAAGCCCAACCGAATTCCAGGGTAACATCTTCGCCAGCATCAACCAGCGGCGGGGCATCATCTCCGCATCCACCGAAGACGGAACTTTTTCCCGGGTAGAGGCGGAAGTCCCGTTGAGTGAAATGTTCGGTTATTCGACAGTACTTCGTTCCCTTACCCAGGGCAAGGCCGAATTTACGATGGAGTTTGAAAAATACGGCAGGGCGCCGGTGAGCGTCAGCGAGGCGCTGATCAAAGACTTCAACGAAAAGAAGAAGGAGCAGAGGTGATGATAAAGGAAGAACTGATTCAGCGCAGTCCGGTGCGCATCTTTGAAAAATCCATACGCGGAGGACTCAAGCCGGGGGAAATCGGCATTATCGCCTCTCCGTCGGGAGTGGGCAAAACATCGGTACTGGTACAGATTGCCATGGACAAACTGCTCCAGGAAAAAAAGGTAATTCACGTTTCCTTTACCCAGCATACCCAGTATGTGCTTTCCTGGTACGAGGATATTTTTGACGAGTTTATCAAAAAGAAAAACCTTGACAGGCCGGAAGAGGTCAAAAACGACATTGTCAAGAACCGCGTGTTGCTGAACTTTAGCCAGGACGGGGTTACCGGCCCGATGATCCTGAAAAGCCTTAAGGCGCTTATCGTTGAAGGCGGCTTTGGCGCTGAATCGATCATCATCGACGGCTTTGATTTTGGCCGGACAAACCGCGAACGGATCGAAGAAGTAAAAGCCGGCGCAAAGGAACTGGGGATTTCTTTCTGGTACAGCTGTACCGTCCAGGCGCAGGCCTATGACAAGAACCGTATTCCCCTTGTCGTAAAGGACTATGCCGATCTTTTGGACGTGATCATCGTTCTTGACCCCAAGTCCGATCACATTGAGCTTTCCGCTTCCAAAGACAGGGGCGAGACAAGCCTTGAACACCTGGCGGTAAAGCTCGATCCCAAGACGCTGCTCATTCTGGAAGGGTAGGCGTTCTGTCTTTTATACGTTAATTTCCGCGGCCTTGGCGGCCGCGGCCGCCTGGGCCGCCGCCACCTGACGCTTTTTTAACGCCTGCCGGAAAATGGTTTCGGAGTCGATTTTGGTTTCTACCCCGAATAAAGGCCTTATCCCCTCACCATTCTCGCTACGAAAGAGGAACCCGGCTTTCTGGCCGTAAGCCCAGCTGTCCTCGTCGTTGAGAAGATGATCCAGCAGCACCGTGACCGCAAGGGTAAAGAAAACAAGGGAGGCGTTGTTCCGCTTTTTGGGGGCAAGCAGGGCGTCAAGACGGGTTGAAAGGGGGTTGGGTACCTGGAAAATATAGGCGTCCCAGGGGTTGTCTATGCCGTCGCAAGGGGCGTGTTTTTCCAGGCCGCCGCGCTTGTTACCCTGGTCAATTCCGGCCGCAACGGCGGTAAGGTATCTGCGGAGCTGCCTGACTTCGGGGTAAATCGCCGTAATGGAATTTTTTTGAAACGGCGGCGGCATAATCGACTCAAACTTGTAATACGGGAGAAAGTACAGCCGCTTTACCCAGTGCAGTTCGTTAAGAAGCCTTTTGGCGTAGTTGCTGGTTCTGGATTCGGCGGTGTTTTCCAAAAGACGGCAGTATTCGTCCAGCCTGGGAAGGTATTCCTTTTCAAGACTTGCTTCGATGTTTTTCTGCCATTCATTCACGATTCTGCCGATTAGATCATCGATGCGTTCCGAACTGCCGTCGGGACCCATAATCACGCCAAAAATCACGTAACGAAGACCGAAGAAAAGCTCTTCGAGAACGCGCATCAGTATTATAATTTGCTGAAGCGGATCCGTCGGGGCGATAAGCTCAATACCCTTTTTGAAATGGAAAACATCGGAAAAATACGGATAAAAATCGGGATAAACCCTTACGCGTTCCCAGCCGGCTTTGGGAAACAGGACTTCCATCGTAGACAGACTCCGGTCTACGGCCTTTTTTTCAATTTCGTCATGATGCCGCTTGATTCGGTCTTCTTCGGTAAGAGGTTCGTCCATCGCGCTTTCGTCAAACATATCTTCGGTCTTAATCTCTTCTTCCCCGGTTTCCTCAATTCTCCCGATTTCTTCGGTCTGTCCGCCGGCGTCCTCCGCGGCCCCGGCTTCACCTGTATCGTCCCCGCTCCCCATGCTGGGACTTATTCTGTTTTTTTCGGTCACCTGGAGGAAGTTCCGTATCCGGTTTTTTCTTTCCGTAAAAAAAAGATCGTAAGCTATCCAGCAGTTTGAAAGCAGTTTAAGGAGCATCGGATAGAGCTGATAGCGGATATCCCGGCGTATAATCCCGTAGGAAACGAGGGCGTTTCGTATAAACTCCTGGTACTTTTTTTTCGCTTCCGTTGGGTTTTCAAGGTAAAGAATTTTGTAAAGAAGTTTGAATGAACCCTTAATATGGGTTTCCGGGTCGAGTTTTTCCAGAATGTAAAGGGGCCTGTAGATATCCCTCAGGATATCCTGAAAATCCTGAACCTTCGCGTTTCGGGGGCGGGCCTGTATTTTTGAAAGATTGCCGGAAATTTGATCTATGTTCCAGTACCGGATTGTGTCGAGGATCGCAAAAGCGAACGGAGAAGCCTTTTTAAGCCGTTCGTTTCGTCTAAGGTTGTTCCGGGGAAGGATCGACCGTACCGAGGTTACCAAAAGTTCGATACGTTTGTAATACTCGTTCATCCTGCGGTTCACAAAGGCCGGACTTACCATATCCGGGGGATCGGTTAAAAACGACAGCATCGAGAACAGTACCTGGCCGGATGTTTTTATTTCAAATTCCGGCTGACCCATGTACTTGTCCATCCGGACCCGTTCCCAGTAACTGGCTTTGACGGGAACCAGGGGATCGTCCACCGGATCGTTGTCGTTCCTGTGGACGGGTTTTCGTTTCGCGGCGCCCGCAAATCCGCGGTCTTCCCCGTCCATTTCGGCGGTTTCTACCCGGCGGAACGGCTTTCTGCCGCCGACGGCGACCTCAACCGTTTCGTGCCTGACCTTTTTTTTGTGAAGGGCGTCTTCCTGGGGCGTCGTCCGTTCATAGCCGACTTCGCCGCCAAGAATCTGGGCCATACGCTTGGCTTCCGCCTCGTCCAGAGTTCCCAGTTTGCCCCGGACTTTGGCAAGTTCGCCGGGGGCGTATATCGCTTTGTTTTTTGACATTTTTTACACTCGTAGCGAGAGCTTTTCCCCGATCCCCAAAAGCCGGCGTATCTGGATACGCTCTCCTTTTGAATTTAACAGGAAGCCGGAGAAATGTCCAAGGGGTGTCTGGTATTCGGCGCTGAATACCAGAAAATTAAAGGCGCTGCGGGCCGGAACTTCAGGACTAAAGCTTAGATCAACCATGCCTTCAAGGTCCTGTATCACCCAGCTTTCGCCTATGCCCCCGGGCATCGTAATACGCACCGGGGGCAGATGGGTTATTTCGCCGCCAAGCCAAAATACGTTTTCGTTATTTTTGGCCGAACTCCTCGCCGGCTGTTCGGCAAGGCTGAATCCGCAAAGACGTTTTTCTTCATCAAAACCCACCGCGGTACACCACAGGCGCGAAGACATGTAACGGCAAAAACCCTTGCTGTCCCTGAAAAAGCCCGTGGTTTCACCGGATCGAAAGACGATATGTTTTCCTCCCCAAACCATATCGCCCCTGACAGGCGAGACCATTTTGTAGGTATAAAACGGCAGGCCGTCCTGGAGTAACGTGGTAACGTGGGGAACGGCGGAGGCGTCAAACGTAAGATGGGCGGTAAAGGCGGGCCTTTTCCCCCGCGCCTCTATGTCAAGATCGATACGGATGGTTTGGGCGTCAAGCCAGTTATGAATTCTGAAAAAAAAGCGCAGGGAACGGGAATCAATCGAATCGTTGTAGAGGTTCCGGGGCAGACGCCAGCCGCTCAGGGGGAGTATTTTGCGGAACCGGGACCGTTCCCCGCTTTCCTTGTCGTACAAAACCAGCTGGGCAATATGGAAGTATTTAAGGTTCGCCAGGAACGCGTCAAGATGGTAACGGCTGTTCTGAACAACAAACGATTCCCATTCCTTAAGCCGGCCTTCCCGGGCCCACCTGGGCAGCGGGATACGGTACGGTTTGTGTATGCCAAGGAGATCGACCTCCCTAAAAGCCCTGTTCCAGGTTCCCTGAATAAATTCCCCGCTTTGTACCGGAGACAGGGAAGGTTCAAGGATTTCCCTTTCATACATAAACAAGAGTATATACTAAGGCGAGAGTTTGTTACAGCGCCCGCTTGACGGTTTCCGGCAAACCCTGGTATATTGTATGTGGCGGTTTTCAAAATTTTTTGAAAGACGCCGCGTGATTTTCAGGGTCGGGTGCGGTTTTGTGCCGCCGGTTGAAAAGCTCTCCGGGGTTTGGACCGGTTCATTCATAAACCAATTCCCTACCGGCGGTAACAGCCCGCTAATTTGCCCGTAGCAGTTTGCCGCGCTTGCGCGTAAAATCGTATAAAAATTCACGAAAGTGAATTTTTATACCCCACAAACTGCCAAAGGATCCCGTAAATCGGGGTATTTTTGTATGAATATACAAAAATACCCACAAGTGCAACAGGATCCTGGGCATAACCGAGCCGGTGGAATTCCGGCGCCGACGGTATAGTCCGGATGGAAGAAAATCTATCGAATTCGCGGACGGGTTATCCGCCCGCGATCCTTCCTTAAAAAGCATTCCTGAAAACAGATCAAGGGAAGTACTGATTTATTCGAATGCGAATAAATCAGTACTACTTTAATGTGGTTTTTCGCAGTTTTCCGCAGGAAAACGAGAAAAACAATAGGGCAACGCTGATTTGCCACAAGTTAATCAGCGTTGCCCGGCCGGCTTTGACGGTATACAATCAGGAGGCTTTTATGAAATCCGGTTCGGCGTTTGTTCTCTTTTTGTGCGCGGTTTTTTCCACCCTGTTTTCAGGCTGTGACGGAAAAAACGCTACGGCGGATACTGCGGCGGCGGAAAGCGGCAAAACCATAGGCGTTTTTATCCCCGGCGTAATATCCGGCAGCCCGGTATACGAAATGCTTGCCGTCGGCGTACAGGCCGCGGCGGACGGCAGGGCCGAAGTAACCCTTATTGAAGGCGG
>JAIROH010000022.1 GCA_031257595.1 Treponema sp.
GAGTCTGCGTAGGAGAAGGTGACGACCGTCTAGCTCGAGCGGGGGTTGCCGCCGTCCTGTGGTAACGCAAAGGCATCCGGCGGTTTCCTGTTCAGGGCACGGGCGCATGTGCCACACTAGTGTTCTGACAAATACAGATTTCAACAAGATCGTATTCAACAGATAAAGGTCTACTCTTATTAGTTTTGGCAAAACCAAAGGGTAAATAGCGTCAAAACCCGCGTCGCCGGGAGTGATACATGCGCATGCGCCCGTCACGGCAGATTGCCGGACGCCTTTGTTTGGTATAAGACATTCCCCTGTGAAGAGCATACGGCGTCCGTAGGTAATGGTCAGACCAGAGTCTGCGTAGGAGAAGGTGACGACCGTCTAGCTCGAGCGGGGTTGCCGCCGTCCTGTAGTAACGCAAAGGCATCCGGCGGTTTCCTGTTCAGGGCACGGGCGCATGTGCCTGCCCCACTAAGCAGCGCCGTCGGCAACTACGTGGCCGTGGGTTTTGCTGTCATTTTGGCATTTGATTTTGTCAGAACCGCCTTGACAACGATGGCCCGGTAACGGATTGTTAACCATGGTTGTTGATTTTCATTCCCACATCTATCCGGAAAAAATAGCCGCCAAAGCCGTGGTCAGTACCGAAGCCTTCTACACGATTCCCGCCCGGGGCCGCGGCACACCGGAGGACCTGGCGGCGGCGGGCAGAAAAGGGGGCATTGACCGCTTTGTGGTATTTTCCGCCGCCGCCGTTCCCGCCCAGGTTGTAACGATCAACAGTTACATCGCGTCTGTCTGCGCGGTCCGGGAAAATACCGGGCGGGCCGGCGCGGACAAAGCCGGCGGCCCCGCCTTTACCGGCTTCGGTACGCTGCACCCTGATATGGAAAACCCCGGCGGGGAAATTGAGCGGATTGTCGGCCTTGGCCTGCGCGGGATTAAATTTCATCCCGATATGCAGAAGTTCAATATTGACGACGAACGGATGATGAAGATATACGCCCTTCTGGAAGGAAACCTGCCGGTAATTTTCCATACCGGCGATTACCGTTATACGTACAGTCACCCCGCCAGGCTTGCCCCGGTACTGGACGCCTTTCCCCGCCTTACCGTTATCGCCGCCCATTTTGGAGGCTGGTCGCTGTTTGACCTGGCCCTGGAATACTTTCGGGAACGCCGCTGTTACTTTGACATTTCCAGTTCGATTCCCTATCTGGGACGCCGCCGCGCGGAAGAACTGATACGCATCTACGGCGCGGAACGTATGCTTTTCGGATCGGATTATCCGATCTGGGATCCGGGAGAATGTCTTAAAGAATTTCTGGAACTTAAACTTAGCTCCGCGGAACAGGAGCGGATTCTTTCCGGCACGGCCCTGGAAATTTTGGACAACTAGCGTATTGTCCAAAACAAATGCTAACAAATCAATATCCATGCCGCTGATTATCGAGGCAGGCACATGCGCCCGTACCCTAACCGGAAACCACCGGAGGCCTTTGCGTTACCACAGGACAACCCCCGCGCGAGCTAGACGGTCGTCACCTTCTCCTACGCAGACTCTGGTCTATTACCTATTTCAACGCGTCTTTTCGTTTTCAGAACATAAACTGAGAATTGCTGGTGAATTACCGCGCCCCCTTACGGCGGTATCGGAAAAAAGGTAAGATGATGGAAGATGTCCCAAAATCCGCAAGCCAGACAAAGTCTTCCATGTAAAGCGCTGGGAAACGTTTTTTTGACGGAAGAAATTTTCCGCCTGGATTTTTCCTGGCCGGGACCCGTGCCCAGGGCCGGCCAGTTTTTTATGATTAGGCCGGCCCGAAGTTCCGTATTCCTTCCAAGGCCGATCAGCGTTGCCCGCTGGAAACCCGCCGGATATTCCGGGCGCCCGGGATCTGCCCGGCGTTCCGGACCTGCCGGGTCTGAACCCGCGGGGACAGCCGGTTTTCTTGTTGTCTTGAGGGGAAAGGGAACAAACGAATTGTCACAGATCAGGGCCGGGGAAAAAGCCGAATTGACCGGGCCCCTGGGGAACGCATGGGCCGATTTTCCGGCAAACCATTCCGGCGAAAAGAAAGTCCCGGCTCTTGTCGGCGGCGGGATCGGGATTGCCCCCCTCCTCGCGCTGGCCGGGGAACTTTCGGGAAACGCGGCGGGGGCAGGCGCCGGACAGGCGGAGCCCTGCCGGTTCGACTTTTACGCCGGTTTTAGGGAAAGTTTTGGCGGGGAAAGCCTTCTGTGGGAAAACCTTTTGGACGGGGCTTTCGCGGCGCGAAAAATAGTAGTCGCCTTCGAGGGGGGGCTTGAGGGCGGAACCCCGGGTTCCACTGGAACCCTTGAAAGAAGGGACTGGGTACGCCCGGGGGAAAGTCGCGGCAACTTTGCTGCCGATTCCCCCTCCATCTCCATTCATCGCGGCCGTATTCCGGACTTCGTTAATCCGGCGGATCATTCCGCCGTTTACGCCTGCGGCCCCGAGCCCATGCTCAGAACGCTGGCGGCGCGCTGCGGGGCCGCGGCGGTTCCCTGCTATGTAAGCATGGAACGACGTATGGCCTGCGGAGCCGGCGCATGCCTCGGCTGTACGGTGGAAACACGCGGCGGCAACAGGAGATGCTGCGCCGATGGGCCAATTTTCCCCACGGAAGAAATTTACGGGGAAAATCCATGAGCGGGCCGGATCTTTCCGTCAACATCGCAGGGGTCAGGCTAAAGAACCCGGTGATTGCCGCTTCAGGTACGTTTGGTTACGGGAGTGAATACGCGGGGCTTCTTGACATTTCCGCCCTGGGGGGAATCTGCACCAAGGGGCTTACCCTGCGGCCGCGGACAGGCAACCGGGGTGAGCGGCTCCATGAAACGCCTTCGGGGCTTCTTAATTCCATAGGCCTTGAAAATCCCGGCGTTGAAGCGTTTATTGAAAAAGAACTTCCCCGGATGAGGGAACCGGGGCCCGTGATAATCGCCAATCTTTCGGGGGAAGACATTGATGAATACGCGGAAGGAGCAAGGCTGCTTGACGCCGCTGTTGACATAATTGAGCTTAACATTTCCTGTCCCAACGTCAAGGCCGGCGGCATGGCCTTTGGCCTTGATGGCGAGGCGGCCGCCGCCGTTACCCAGGCGGTACGGAGGACGGCTCCGCATACGCCGCTCATGGTAAAACTTTCGCCTAACGCACCGGACATCGCGGCGGTTGCCCGTTCCTGCGCCGCCGCCGGAGCGGACGCCTTCTCGCTGGTCAATACGTTTAAGGCCATGGCAATAGACACGGTACGGCGGCGGCCCGTTTTCGACAATGTCAGCGCCGGCCTTTCCGGTCCCGCCGTGCGGCCCATAGCCCTGCGCATGGTCTGGGAATTGTACGATGTCCTGCGGGATCCGGTTTTGACCTTGAACGGCGGTGAAAGGGCAAAACCTGTTGTGGGCATCGGGGGTATCGCGTGCGCCAACGACGCGCTGGAGTTCCTCATGGCCGGCGCCGCGGCGGTCGAGGTAGGTTCGGCAACGTTCGCGAGGCCCTGTACAATGATCGAGATCATCGCGGGCATTGAAAAGTATATGCGGCAAAACGGTTTTACGTGTACGGAGGAAATCTGTATTAGATGAGCCGGTTTCAAAATTAATTAACTGTGCGCAAAAGCATACTTGTGAAACCGGCTTTTGTACTTTTTCAGGCCCTTTGGGCCTTACAAAAGTACTTTTTTATCGGTAGTGATTTCAAAATTTCAATTTTGAAATCACCTCAGATGAGCCGGTTTCAAAATGTCAAAACACAGGCGCGCATGAAGCGGCCAAACTATTCCAGGGCCATGCTGCCGTAACAGACATATCCGCCCTCGCCGGGTATTTGCCGTATGCCCGAAAGAAGCGTATCGTGTTTTTTCGCCAAAAGGCCGCATTCAAGGTAGGCCGCCACCAGGGGAGCGCCGCAGGCGCTCAGGCCGCCGCCGCAGAATTCGTTTCCTATTGCGTCGCCGTTTCCTTCGTTCACTAAAGCGATAAAACGGTCCGCCTGGGTAAAAGCCGTCTGGCTGTTTTTGTTTTTGGAAAGGCAGGTGGAGATTACAAAAAGGGTTTTGTCGCGGCTTTCGCCGAACACAACGTTAAGGGCCCCGGCAAGCCCTTTTATAAGCTGCGGTGAATAAAAACCCATCAGTATCGGTACTATTGAAGCGCGGGGAAAACAGTATTTGATAAAAGGAAGAAGCACTTCTATTGAAAATTCCCTCAAATGGGGCATATCGTTTATTTCAAAGACCGTGCTGCAGGAAGCCAGTTCTTCGCTGGATTCCCCATCCACAGGCAATTCCCCCAGCGGCGTTTCAAAAAAATCCGAATTGGAAAGAAAAAGTCCCGTTCGTATCGGATCGTGAACGACGCCGAGTATCACCACCCTGGAAATTGAAGCCCAGCGTTCCCGGCACGAAAGGAACGCTTCCGCGGCGGCTTTCCCGGAAAGATTCCACGCGCCATGAGGGGCGATGATTCCAAGAACGTTCTCCGTTTTTTCCCCGTGGAACGGGCTGTCGAGCCCGCAGGAAGAGAAAAAGGCCTTTGTTTCTTCCGGGTCCTCCGGGTAAAATAATCCCGCCGCGACCGGAGATCTAATCCGCTCCCCCACAGTTTTCACCTTTTGTATAAGTCTAGTAGCGGATACGCGCCTCTTCAAGTTTTTTAAGCCGTTTTTGATCAAGCTTGATGGAAATGTTTTTTTCCTGGGTGGGAATAACTTTTCCCTTCGGACCGTTTTTTACCCTCCGCAGGTATTTTGCCTGGGTATAATAGCAATCGCAATATCCGTTGTTCCGTCCTTTGGAATAAAACAACGCGAGGTTTCCCGCGTCAAGCAGGATGTCCAGGGGCGCCGTTTTTCCCGACCGGTGTTTTATAAACACATAAGCGCCCGCGTAATCCCTGGCGTGGAGCCAGAGATCGTTTCCCCGTACATGGCGCCGCAAAAGTTCGTCGTTTTCCCTGGCGTCTCTGCCTACGATGATGGACCAGTCCCCGTCCCGGAACGAAAGGCCCGTCCGTTTCTCCGCTCCCTTTTCCGCGATTCCCGCGGAGTTTCGGGTCCCGCCGGAACCGGGGTGGATTTTTCGCAGTAACCCCTTGAGGATAAGCGGATTGGTTTCCAAAAGGAGCTTTTTTTTCGTTTCTTTAAGCCTTATAAGCTCCGTTTCTCCATCCTTTATTTCTTCCTGCAGATTCTTAAGCCCGTTCTTTCCCTTGCGGTATTTTTCGTAACAGAGTTCGGCGTTTTCCGCGGGACTTTTGCGGGTATCCAGCTCTATGCGTATTGTCTTGTTTTCGGGGCTGAAAAAGTCCGCCGCTTCAAGCCAGGCGGATCCGGGGGCAATGCCGGATGCGTTTGCCATAATGATGTCACCGTATTCTTTCCAGCGTGCGGCGTTTTTGTACTCTTCCTCTTTTTCCCTGAGCCGTTCCAGCGACGCCTCCAGGCGGTTTACGCTGCCGCCTATAAGCCATTCGGCCTTTTCCCGGAGTTTTTCAAGCGAAAGCTCCCCGCCCTGCTCCGCGTAAAACGTGTCTATTTTTTCGTTAAAAGAACCGTTTCCGGGCAGTTCCCGCACGGCGTATTTTTCATCGTTTTCCGCGTTTCGTTCCGTTTTTTCACCCAGGGTTTCTTCCGGCCTGTATGAACCGCCTGATACCTCTTTGCGTTTCGGGAGTCTTTTCATCGCGTCGAGAATCACGCCGTCTTCGCCGGTGACAATTACGTTGGCCGCGTTGGACCAGAGGCGTATATAGATCCGGTAACGAATCTCACCCCTGCGCACCAGAAGCCGCACAATGCGGTTATCCCCAAGCTGGGAAGCTTCTTCAACGCGGCCGTTAACGACGCGGGATTTAAGGAACTGGGCGAAACGCAGAGGTTTGTCGGTTTTGGGAACCGGCCTCGAGCTCCGGTTGATTCTGCATCCACCGGGAACAAGCGACACAAGCACTACCTGGGTTCCGGTTCTTCCGAAGATTTCCAGCGCCAGCACGTTAAAATCGCCCTGGAACACTTTCTGGATCCGGGAACCGGCAAGGTCCAGCTCGTCGAGGATAAGGTTTATTTCTTTCCAGTTAAGCGACACGAAAAAAGCGTAGCATACTTTTTTGATGATTTCCATGATTACGGCGATTGTCCAGCAATTCAAAGTTAAACTTTGAATTGCTGACGATTGTCGTGATTGCCGCTATTGATATAATTTACGACATGTACCGGTTTCGACCTCCGGGCAGGTTTTTGAAAAAACCCCGTATATGTCCGCCGGGGCGTTTTTTCCGGTTCCTTGTTCCGCTGCTGGGAATCGCCTGTTTTGTTTTGGGACAAAGTCCCGGCATGGCGCAGCTTCCCGGCTCGGCACGGGTTCCCGCCACGGATCCATTCCGCGTCCGGGCGGCCTCCATTGCCGCCGCCCTGGATACGGATCGTCTTGCCGCCCAGCTTATCCTCAGCGCCGTGGACGGAAGGGAAACGCTGCCCCGAAAAACCAGGGCGCTGCTCGCCGAAATCCCTCCGGGGGGGATCATGCTTTTCCGCTATAATGTCAACGCCGGTTCCGATGCCGCGGCGGCCCTTGCCGGGAACATATCCGCCGCCGTACAGGAAGCTTCCGGGATTCCTCCGTTCATCGCGGCGGATCAGGAAGGCGGGACAGTACAGCGTTTCGGCGGCGCCGCCTCGCTGCCGCCGCCGTTGTCATACTGGGAACGTTACGGCAGAGGAGAAAACAGGGCCGGCCTGCTTGAGGAAATTGCCGGCGCCGCGGAACGGGCCGGGAGGGAACTGCGGCGGCTGGGGATAAACCTTAACCTTGCCCCGGTCGCCGAACCGCTCTACGGCGGGAATGGGGCGTTTTTGAAAAACCGCTCCTACGGGCCGGATGTCTTTTTTACAGGCGAAGCCGCCGCCGCCTTTGTCCGGGGCATGAAAAGGGCCGGGGTGGCCGCGACGCTGAAGCATTTTCCGGGCAATACCGCGCTGGATCCCCACCGCGCCAGGGTTACGATTACCGCTTCCGGGCCGGAACTTGAAAACATGATCTTTCCGTTCAGGAAAGCCGCCGAAAGCGGCCCCGCGGCGGTAATGCTTTCCCACACGGCGGTCATCGCATGGGACGGAAAGCCCGCGAGCCTTTCGGTCCGGGCGGTCCGGTATCTCCGGGAGGATCTGGGTTTTGACGGCATTATTATCGCCGACGATTTTTCCATGGCCGCGATAGCCGGTCCCCCGGAACAGCGTTCGCTGGAAGCCGTAAGGGCGGGCGTGGATATGGTCATGGCCTGGCCGGGAAATGTCCGGGCCATACACGGCGCCCTGGTTTCGGCGCTTGAAGCCGGAACGCTGGACAGAAGAAGGCTGGAAGAGGCGGCGTCGCGGATCATCGCGGAAAAATTCCGGTATGGGCTAATGCCCTGACAAATTCGGATCTATGATGTATATTTAAAGGCGATGAACAAAGAGACCGGAACGGAAACGGGCAATGGCATAGAAGAACGCGTACTGTTTATCAACGATGACATTATAGTTGTCAACAAACGCGCCGGGGAGGCGATGGAAGGCGCGGGCAGGGGAATGGTTGATCTGCCGAAACTTCTGAATGAACGCTACGGGGTAAAAAAAAGCAAAGGCGGGGAATTCGCCCCAACCGCGGTACACCGTCTTGACGTTCCTGTTTCCGGCTGTGCGCTTTTTGCCAGGACGCCCAAAGCCCTTGCCTTTCTCAACAATGTTTTTTCCCGGAACGTGTACCAGGGGGGCCGGGCGGAAAAATATTACTGGGCCGTCGTGGAAAAAACAAAAGAAACCGGAAATCTCGCGGAGACCGGCGAGCTGGTACACTGGATCCAAACCAATACAAAAAAAAACAAAAGCAGCGCTTATGATAAAAGAACGGCGATACGCAAAGAAGGGATACTCAGGTACAGGATAAAGGGAATCGGAAAAAAATATATCTTTATTGAGGTTGAACTGGTTACCGGGAGACACCATCAGATACGCGCCCAGTTCGCCGCCCTGGGACTGCGTATAAAAGGGGATCTAAAATACGGCGCGGCCCGGAGTGAAAAAGACGGCGGCATCAGGCTTCACGCCCGCTCCCTCTATTTTCCCGATCCGTCCGTTCCGGGAAATTTTATCCATGTTGCCGCGGATCCGCCCGTAATGGACATACTTTGGGAAAGTTTCGCTTCTTCCTGATGTCCTGCCCCAAAACAAATCTTGACAGGACTTTTGCCGGAGGGCCGCTTCTCCTCCGGTGTCATTGGACTTGTTCAACAACCTATTTTACTGAACCCTATCGGGTTCGGGTTGTTGAACAAGTCTATTACCCCTTTCGGGTTATTTTTCCTCCCAAAGAAGAGAGCCGTTCCACGAGGTTTTCGTAACCCCGCTCTATCTGATACACGTTGCGGATAACGCTGGAACCTTCGGCGGTCATGGCCGCGATAACCATGGCCATACCGGCCCGCACGTCCGGACTGGTAAGCTCCGACCCGGCGAGTTTTGCCGGCCCGGAAATTACCGCCCGGTGGGGATCGCAGAGTACGATCCGGGCGCCCATGCCGATAAGCTTGTCAACAAAAAACATCCTCGATTCAAACATCTTTTCGTGAACCAGCACCGTTCCCTCAACCTGAGTGGCAACAACGATAACTATGCTTGTAAGATCCGGGGGGAAGCCCGGCCAGGGAGCGTCGTCTATTTTCGGTATCATCCCCCCAAGATCGTGATTCACTTTCATTGCCTGCTTTTTCGGGACCCTGAGGGTTGTACCCTCATGTTCCCAGGTAATGCCCAATTTACCGAAAGCCATCTTTGCCGGCCGCAGGTCTCCCGGCTTGGTTCCTTCGATTACAAGTTCGCCCCTGGTTGCGGCGGCAAGTCCGATAAAAGAGCCGACTTCCATATAATCGGCTCCGATGGTGAAGTCGCAGCCCGAAAGTTTTTTTACCCCGGTAATGATAAGTATGTTGGAGCCGATCCCTTCAATAATCGCGCCCATAGACGAAAGCATGCGGCACAGATCCTGTACATGGGGCTCGCTCGCGGCATTGGTCAATATCGTTGTAGCTTCCGCGAGAACGGCGGCCATGACGGCGTTCTCCGTTGCCGTAACCGACGCTTCGTCAAGGAAGATATCGGCGCCCCTGAGTTTTTTCGCGTTAAAGGTAAAGGCCCTTTTGGTACTGACTGCCGCTCCAAGTTCCGTAAGGGCGAGAAAGTGCGTATCAAGCCGCCGCCTTCCGATGACATCACCCCCCGGAGGGGGCAGTACCGCTTTGCCTGTCCGGGCAAGCAGGGGGCCCGCAAAAAGAATCGACGCCCTTATTTTTTTTGCCGCTTCAAGCGGCACTTTGGATGTTTTAATATTCCCCAGGGAAAGACGGTAACTGTTGGGATCAAGCCGCTCCACCGAACCGCCGAAAGACCGGTACACATCCAGCATAACCTGGACATCTTCTATATCGGGGATATTTCGCAGTATTACCTGTTCATCGGTCAGGATGGCTGCCGCAATACACGGCAGCGCCGCGTTTTTGTTTCCGCTGGCCCTGATCTTCCCGCTGATGGGAACACCCCCGGTTACAAGATACTGGCTCATAAAACCACTATACTAAAGCGGCGCCGTTAGGTAAATGTCCCCCGACGCATGGAGTTGTTCAGAAACTGAAGTTTCTGAACAACTCCCGCTAAAAAAA
>JAIROH010000099.1 GCA_031257595.1 Treponema sp.
ACCTATATAGCGCGGATAAATCCCGAACTGCCGTGTACGATACTGTTTGACGAAGAGGAATGGAAAGTCTTGTATTGTGTTGCGAACAGGACGAAGGAAGCGCCTGAAAAACCATACACGATAAAGGAAGCGGTGGAGCATATCGGCAATCTGGGGGGTCCCCGACGTGCCCCGAGTGACGGTCCTCCCGGTGTAAAAACGGTCTGGCGGGGTTTACAGAAATTCTACACTCTCTACGACTATAGGGAAATGTTCGACTTTGTGGGTCAAGTTTAGTACAGTATCCCGCGGTTTTCAAGACGCCGCTTTTCCAGCGCGGCTTCAAGGTTGTCCGGGTCGAGGTCCAGCGCATAATCCAGGACGCGGCGGCTCTCCGCTTCCCGGCCCAGGGAACGGAGGCAGCGGGCAATACGGGTCTGGACGCGGGCGGCGTCTTTAAGCTCGTCTTTAAGTTCGTCTTTTAGTCCGGGAGCGGGCCCTGTTTCCGCGGCCCGTTCGGAACGCAGGCGGGCCGCGGCGCCCGCCTGAAGCCCCGCGGCAATTTCGTATAACTCAAGGGCCTCCCTGGGGTTCCGGCGGAGGTCGAGGATCAGGGCCAGATCCGCGGGGATCTGCCAGAACCTGCCGTAGTCGCCCCGCTCCGCGACCGCGTGGAGCAGTTTTTCCGCTTCGGGGAGTTTGTTTTCACGTATCAGGGCAAAGGCTTTGTGGAGGTCGAGCCAGGGTTCTTTGACGCCGCTCCGTTCCACCTGGGCAAGGAGCAGGGCGGTTTCCCCATAGCGGCGCTGAAAGTCAAAATACCACGCGGCCCATTGGTAAAGCCGCGAATCCCCGGGATGGTTGTTGACCAGTACCCAGGTTTCCGCGACGGTTTTGTCGATGGACCATGCCTCGCTCTCTCTTCTGAGCAGTTCAAGGTCAAAAAGCCCCTCGCTCCTGTCCGTCCTCTCCAGTATCGCCAACGCCCGGTCCAAAGGGGCCAGGCGGGAAAATCGAATCAGCGCAAAAACATGACCTGGTTCGTAAACAAGCTCGTCCTGAAAAAGCATTTCCAGCCAGATTTGCTGTTCATCCGGCGAAACGGAAATCGCGGCAAGGTTATACAGGGAACGGGACCTGGCGTCGCCCGGCCGGCCGTCCACGCCGGCCATTTTCCACAGCGTTTCGGCGCTTTCGGCAAAACCGGCAAGCCACAAGGCGTCCGCCTGCCGGGCAATTCCCCGGTCGTCGGTAAAATGCGAAAACAGTTCCGCCGAACGGACAAAATTGCCGTGGTCGTAGAAAAATTCCGCCCCAAAGAGCCAGGTTTCATCGCGTAACGGCGCCCGGACAAACAGGGCGTTTACCTGGGACAGGGCTTCCGAAACGTTTCCGTCCAACAGGATCCTGATTGCCGCGTTAACCAGATACCGCTCCCGTTCCTCTCCTTTCGCCGCCGTGCAAAGCAGCGGAAACAGTTCCGCCGGAAGAAGCCTCGCCGTGGCGGGATCGCCCATCGCCCCGGAATAAACGGAAAAAGCCAGGGCCAGTTCGTCAAGGGCGCCTTCGCCCATAAGCGCCGTAAGCTCCGTTATTTTTTCCCGTTCGTTCCCGCCCGGAATTCCGGATTCCGGCAAAAGGATGATCGATTCCGCCCGCAAGGCGGCGATTTGCCCGGAATAAGGATAGAGCTTCCCGGCCCGTTCCGCCCCTTCGGCGTATGATACAAAGGCCTCTTTCGCGTCCGTTCCGGTTAACGCCCGGCGGCGCTTAAGCACCGAAAGGTGGTTTTCCGTATCCAGGGCTTTTTTTTCAAGCGAATTGAGCAGGGAGAGCCTCCTGCCAAGGGAAAGGCCGGGGTTTTCCGCCGTTTCCCTGTCGTACTCCTCAAGCGCCCTGGAAAAAGACGTTCCCCTTAAAAAAGGCGAAAAAATGGGGACATTTCCGTACCGGGAAAAAAAGACAACAAGTCCAACGAGTATCAGCGCTATTATAAGCCCGAAAATACAAACGCCCTTTAAGACGCCATCGGATTTTGAATTCATCCTTTCGCTCCGTCCATAATGGTTTGGCGTATGCTGTCCAGAACGCCGTTGATAAAACGGTAGGAATCATCGGTTCCGAATTCCCGGGAAATACACACCGCTTCGTCGATAACAACCGACGGGGGCGTATCCTGAAACATCAGCGTATATACGCTCATTCTGAGCAGGGCCATGTCGACCAGGTTAAGCCGTGAAAAATCCCAGTTTTTCAGGTGCCGCTTAATCATCCCGTCCACCTGGGCTATTTTTTCCACAGTGCCCTGAATAAGAAGACGGGAAAAATCGGCGCTTTCTCCCAGGCTTTTTTTCGCGTTTTCGTCAAGCCAGGAAAATTCAAGCAGATCCCCCAGGGCCGCCTGTCTGTGCCGCGAGCCGGCCGCGGCCCAGGCGTACAGGGCCTGAAAGGCGAGAATACGCCCCTGCCGCCGCGCCCCCATTACCACACTATGCTGTTATAGGCGCTGTCCATAATTTGAACGCTTCCCCGTTTTTTCAGCTCTTCCACCAGTTCAAGACTTGCCCTTTCGTAAACTTCCAACTGCCGTTTTTGGGATTCGGTGATAAGAATGTAGTTTTTCACTGTCGTCCGCCTGGGATCCTCAAGACGGTATACATCTTCCAGAGTGAGGGTTTTCTGCCGCAGCGTTTCGGTTACTTTAATGATATAGTAGCCGTCGGCTCGCTCAAGGAGTTTTGAAACTTCTCCCTGCTTTAAACGAAAGGCGGTATCGTAAAAATCAATTCCCATCGCGGCGCGGATTTGCTCGTTCTTGTAGAGGTACGGGCCGTCCCCTCCCACATAGCCGGAATTGGCCTTGCGGGAATCGTCCACCACTTCGTCGAATTTTCCCGCGTCTCCGCCAATCTGCCTTACAAGCTGATTTGCTTTTTCCAGGGCCGCGGCCTTGTCTGTCTGGTTCGTTACCGGCACCCAGATCATCTTGATCCGTATCGTGTCGGGCCGTACAAAGCCGCCCTCAAAAATATTTTTATCCTTGACCTGGTTGTAAAGACTCTGAATCTCCGCGTCAGTGGGAGATTTTACCGACTGAAACAGGGCCTGCTTCTTGAACTGAAGGTACTTGTTGGTAAGGATCGAACGACGTATCTGTTCCCTGAAGCCCGCCCTGGTCATTCCGGTTTGGGTACGAAGCTCGTTGTCAATTTCGGCGTCCGACGGGGCTCGGCCCAGTTTTTCGGTAAGGTAGGCCGTCAGGGGTTTCATCTCTTCGTCAACGGCCTGGTTAATCTCCCTTTCCGTTATTGTGACATTTTCCTGTTCCGCGGCCTGGCAGGCCAAAAGCTGGTTACTGATCGTATCCAGAATCTGCCGCCGTTCTTCCGCGCTCAGCGGCGTCGTCGGTTGGCCGGCGGCGGCGTTTGACCTGGAAAGATTCATCCAGTTGACGTAATCCTTGAATTCCTTGACCGATATAGGCTGGCTTTTGGAAAGACGGACTATCGCCACGGGCTGAAGATCCGTCTGGGCAAAAACCAACCCGCCGGAAAGAGTAAAAATGATTAAAAAGAAGAAATAACGCTTCATTTTCGCACCTTGTTAAAAAGTATAACACATTTTCGGGGGAAAAGGATACATCCGCTACGCATCCAGTACCGCCCGTATCCGCCTGATTCCGGCGGAAGACGACTGTTCCTTTTGTATTCTGAAACGGCCCATGGCTCCGGTTCGCTCCACGTGGGGGCCACCGCAGACTTCTTTGGAAAAGAAGTCTGTCGGGCTTTTACCGACGGTGTAGACCTTTACCTGGGATTCGTACTTTTCCCCGAACAGGGCTATGGCGCCGGCGGCCAGAGCCTCGTCCAGACTCATCATCTCCATTGTAACGGGAAGGTCTTTGGCGATCTGCTCGTTGACAATGTCTTCGACTTTTTTGATCTCTTCCGCCGTCATCGGGGCGGAGTGGGAAAAGTCAAAGCGCATCCGTTCTGCGGTGATGTTGGAACCTTTCTGGGCTACATGGGCGCCGAGAACCATCCGCAGGGCCTTATGGAGCAGGTGGGTGGCGGTATGGTATTTGACGGCCATTTCACCCTGATCCACAAGGCCGCCCTTGAAGACCTGGCCCCCCTGGGCCCGGGAAAGTTCCTGGTGTTTTTTGAACGCTTCGTCAAATTCGGCGCGGTTTACCGTCATCCCCTTTTCCGCGGCGAGTTCCTCGGTAAGTTCAATCGGGAAACCGTAGGTGTCGTAGAGCTTGAACGCAAGCCGTCCCGACATAACCTTTTTGGGATCTTTTAGCAGATTGGGAAGGAGTTTTTCAAATTCATGCTCCCCCTTCTGGAGGGTTTCAAGGAACTTTGCTTCTTCCCGGCCCAGCTCGTCCATAATCGAAACCCTGTTCGCCGCGAGCTCCGGGTAGGGGCCGGAAAATTTGTCCACGACGGCCTGGGCCACCGGGACAAGGCTTTCAATGCCGAGTTTCCGGCCGTGCCGCACGGCCCGGCGGATAAGGCGGCGGAGCACGTAGCCGGCCCCGACGTTGGAGGGGCTTACCGCCTTGGGATCGCCCAGCACAAAGGTTGACGAGCGGATATGATCGCAGATAATCCGTATCGACCTGTCTTTGTCCAGGGAATCTTCGGATTCACCGCTGCCGTAGACATGGCCGCCGCTTTTCATCACCGAAGTCACCGCGGCGATGACCGGGGCGAAGATCTCGGTATCGTAGACAGATTTTTTCCCGTTGAGGATCGTGACGGTACGCTCTATGCCCATGCCGGTATCGACGCACTTACGGGTCAGCGGCTCGTAAACTCCCGCCTCGGTTTTGTTGTACTGCATGAATACGTCGTTCCAGATTTCAAGCCACTTTCCGCAGGAACAGCCCGGCCCGCAGTCCGGCCCGCAGGGATCTTTCCCGATGTCGTAGAACATTTCCGAATCCGGGCCGCAGGGGCCGGTGCTGCCCGCGGGGCCCCACCAGTTGTCTTCCTTGGGCCGGTAACTGATTCTGCTTTCGGGAATCCCCAGCTCTTTCCAGACCGCGGCGGATTCGTCGTCACGGGGGGCGTTTTCATCCCCCTCAAAAACCGTTACCCCAAGTTTTTCGGCGGGAATTCCCAGCCATTCGGGCGAGGTAAGGAATTCAAAGCTCATTTTTATGGCCCCGTCTTTGAAGTAATCTCCCAGCGACCAGTTTCCCAGCATCTCAAAGAATGTCAGATGGCTGGGGTCTCCCACGCTGTCTATGTCGCCGGTCCGGATACACTTTTGATAATCCACGAGCCGGTTTCCCGCCGGATGGGGTTCGCCGAGCAGGTAGGGTACGAGGGGATGCATCCCCGCGGTCGTAAAAAGCACCGTCGGGTCGTTTTCCGGGATCAGGGACTTCCCCTCGATTTGGGCGTGGCCGTGCCGGGTAAAAAATTCAATATACTTGGAGCGCAATTCATCGGAATTCATGAACACATAATAGTAAAAAACCGTCTGCCGGGCAAGACGCCGGATCTCGCATCGTTCGTGGTTTTTTGTGGTTTTTCTTCCTGTCGTTTGCTGATATACTGATTATCATGATTTGTGAATGTACGTTGACTGTCCGAACCTATGAATGTGACAGTTACGGTCATGTGAACAACGCAAATTATCTCAATTACCTCGAATACGCCCGCTACGAGCTGTTAAAAGACATGAAGTTCGATTATCCGGGGGCAATCGCGGCGGGTTACGGCGTGTATGTGGCCAGGGTAGAAATAGACTATAAAAGACCGGCGGTGGTAGATGATGTCCTTGTCATCCGGTCCTGGCCCGAAAAAAAAGGCAGCGTCAGCGGAGTTATCGTTCAGGAAATAAAACGGGGAGACGACCTTGTCGCCAAAGCGAAAGTTACCTGGGCCTTTGTAGACGGCAAAGGCCAGCCGGTAAAAATCCCTTCCCAATGGGATGTGCCGGGCCTGAGGCCCGAAACCAATTAGGGGCTTTTGCCGGGGCCCACGCCGCGCTTTTTTCGTTATTTCGCGTCGATCTTGATCAGCCGTTTTTGGGATTCGGCCCGTTTCTTGATTTCCAGGGAAAGCACGCCGTTTTTGAAAACCGCGGCTACCTGTCCGGTGTCGGCGTTTTCGGGCAGCCTGAAAGAACGGCTAAAGCTTGTGCGCCGGCGTTCCCGTATCAGGTAATTGCCGTCTTTTTTGTTTTCTTCCTTTTTGCTTTCTTCGTCTTTGGCGCTTTCGATGGTAAGGTTGCCTCCGTCCACATGAACCTGGATGTCTTTTTCGTCAAAGCCGGGAAGTTCGGCCTCAAGAAGATAACCGGCATCGGTTTCCCGTACATCCACTGCGGGAATCATACCGCGTTCTCCGTCCAGGGGGGACAGAGGGGAATCGAAGAAGGATTCCAGGTAATGGTTAAAATCGTTCATTGCCTTCTCGATACTAACAGGGCGATAAAGTGATACAGCTTTCATAATACACCTCCAAATCGTTTGGAATGTTTTGGACCTTCGTACGAAGCGTCCTGTCCGCAGGCGGGCACCTAAGTCACCCGCCCGGATAGGATCGGTTTGATCCAAATCCTGGACATTTATTAATTAGCAAGATTCGTGCCAAGTTATGATCTGCCGCCAACCGGCTTGTTTTGATTTCCGGTACATTGATACCTCTTTACCAGGGAGTTTTTTCAAAATCCGGAAGAATCCCGAAACAACGTCAAGGTTATCTAAATCCTTACGCAGTAAGGATTTAGCTGTACAGGCCATCTTGGATACGGAACGTTTTTTATAATCCGGCGTTTTGAAAGAATCGCTAAGGAATTATGAATATTCGGGATTCCCGACCGGAACGGAGATGCCGGCGGGGCAATTTGCGGAGAAGCCGGATAT
Source organism: Treponema sp. (assembly GCA_031257595.1). Classification (GTDB taxonomy): domain Bacteria; phylum Spirochaetota; class Spirochaetia; order Treponematales; family Breznakiellaceae; genus JAIROH01. The sequence goes on from JAIROH010000099.1 coordinate 6,863, forward strand.
AACCGGTCAGAAAGAAACAGTGTGTCGTTTTGTCCCATACTAAATGTATCATTATGATACACGAATAAAATTCGTCCTGTCCGTGTTGATTCCTGTGATACTTTAAATTCCCGAACGCCGGCTTATTTCACCTTTTCTTCTCCGCGTGTTTGTGGTAAACTACGGTAACTATGAAACGAATACTTTTTATCGTTCTTTTATGCCTGACCGCTGCGGCGGTTTTTGGTCAAAAAAGAGGAGATACGATGTATGTTGGGGTGCGGTCGGTTCCTCTTAAAAGCGGTACGGGATTTTTCGCAAAAACCATCGGGAACCTTGCGTACGGCGCCCAGGTGTCGGTGCTTGCGGTAAACGGCAAATGGGCGCAGGTGCGATCCGGTTCACTGACAGGCTGGACGGCTTCTTCCAATTTGACGGCAAAACGGGTTGTCGCCCAGGGTGATAACCGTTCTGCGTCGGCAAGTGAAATGGCCATGGCCGGAAAAGGCTTTTCCGAAGAAGTGGAACGGGAATACAGGACAGGGAAAGATCTTAACTACAGCGCGGTAGATACCCTGGAAACGGTAAAGGTTTCCGACGAGGATCTTTTGGGTTTTATCAACGAAGGCCATTTGGCTGCGGGGGAATAACATGAAACAGTCCCGGATTTTTGGTTTTATCCTGGCGGCCCTTGTGGCGCTGACCACCTGCGAATCGATTGATTCGGACGTCTGGGGCGGCCTTGCCGCCGCGGGAGCCAGCGCCCTGGGAATCGACGACAACGTGGCCAACGCCATCGGCGCCGGCGTGGGGACTTTAGCGGAATCTTCCAAAGCCGCGCGGGAACTTACCCCGGAAAACGAATACTATATCGGACGGGCGGTGGCGGCCAATATCACCACACAATATAAAGTTTATAACGGGAACCCGGCCCTTCAGCTTTACCTGAACAAGATATGCAATGCCATAGCGATCAATTCTCCCAGGCCGGAGATCTGGAACGGGTATCATGTGGCGATTCTCGACACCCAGGAAATTAACGGTTTCGCGACTCCGGGCGGGCATATTTTCCTTACACGGGGACTCATAGCCTGTACGTCGACGGAAGACGAACTTGCCTCGGTTATTGCCCACGAAATCGCCCATATCCAGCTTCAGCATGGCCTTACCTCGATACGGAATTCCCGTTATATCAAGGCGGTGACTTCCGGCGCTCTGGCGGGGTTTGGCGCCGCGGCGGGGGGCGATCTTGCGGAATTGGCCGACATTATGGACGAGTCCGTAGGTGAGGTTGTGTCCACGATAATAAGCAAGGGCTATTCCAAGGAGCAGGAATATGAAGCCGATGCCACGGCTCTTTCCCTTTTGGCGTCGGCCGGATATGAGCCTTCGGCTATTTTGGGGATGCTTCACGCGCTGGAAAAGAACGAACAAAGCGGGTCTGGTTTCGGCAAAACCCATCCGGATCCCGGAGATCGTATTGCCGGCGTGAACAAAAAACTGGCGTCCTACAAAGTGCCCGATACCCAGGAATTCAGGCGGAGGCGTTACACCGCGGTAAAGAAATAAATCTGCCGGCACCGGTCTCGTTGTGAATGTAAGGAAACCATGAAACGTTACAAAAAAGGCATTACGGTTTTGGTTATCGTACTCTGTGTGTTCGCCGGGACGGGCCTGCTTCGTCTTGCCGGGGCTTTTGATTACTTTGAATATAAAGCCTACGATCTGCGGGTAAACTTTTTCGCCAATTCTTCCAGGCCGTCCGATGACATAATCGTTGTCCTTTTGGATCAGCAGAGCATCGATTGGGCAAACGCCGAACGCGGCTGGCCCTGGCCCTGGCCGAGAAAGGCCTATGCCGAGCTGGTCGATTACATGAACCTTGGCGGAGCCGCGTCGGTGGCGTTTGACGTTTTGTTTTCCGAGCCGTCGATCTACCGGAGCGCCGACCAGGATAGAATAATCGACACCGCAATCGAAAAAATGGAAGAGATACGGGCGAATTTTACCGCGATGGCGGAAGCCCGTCAGGAGCAGGCGCCCCGCAGAACGCGGCCGGCTGAACAGGGAAGCGCCGGCGGTTTTGGAGTTGAAGGCTACAGGGAAGCCATGGAGGCCCTCCGGGGCCTTTCGGCCTATGCCGACGACGGTTCGTTTATCGAGGCGTCAAAAAATTACCGGCGGGTTGTGCAGGCGGTTTTTTTCAGTTCCCAGTCGGGCAGCGCGGAAAGCTGGCCCGCCGCGCTTGACAAACCGGTTTTCAGCCTTGACAACTTTGACGCAATCCTTTCCGGGTTTTCAATTTCGGAAGACTGGGTTGGCGCGCAGTTTCCCATACAGGGCCTGAGCGAAGCCGCCGGCGCTATCGGCAATGTAACAAGCGCCATAGACAGCGA
>JAIROH010000146.1 GCA_031257595.1 Treponema sp.
TTAATCAAATTCCCTGGTAAAGCGGGGCCGCTTGGTTTTATTTTGTTCAAAGTTGTTTATCCCCCAGTTAAAACGGCGCTCGGCGTCCAGTGTCGAGGGGGGGCCGTGTCCGGGCAGGATTATGTAGTTTCCCGGCATGGACAGCACCTTGCCAAGAAGGGCGTTCATCTGGACGGTACTTCCGTAAGAGTTGCTGGTACTTCCCACGAGTCCGGCGCTCAGGCAGTCGCCGGTAAAAAGGGTGTGGCCTGTTTTGTAAATGGCGGAATCGGATGAATGACCGGGCACGGCAATGACTTCAATGTTTATCGAACCCAGGCTGAAAGTATCCCCGTCTTTAACAAGACAGGTTTTGATCTCCCTGACAACGGGACTTAGGGCGTATATATCAACGTCGTAGATTCGCTTTAGCGTCCTAAGTCCGCGGACATGGTTAAGATGGTCGTGGGTTATAAGCACTCCCCTGAGGGTGTATTCGTGCTTTTCGATAAATTTAAGCATCGGTTCTTCCATCGATCCCGGATCAACCACAATGGCGTCCCGGTGGGAATCGTTGGTATACAGATCCGTTCCCGTGATGTAACAGTTACTGAACCCGTAGGTACAGTAATGCATGAAAACCTTCACACTTCCTCCGGTTCAAAAACGGCTTCGGCGGTATTGGAGGATTTGAATATAGTATTTTCCCTGCTTGAATCGATAAAGAAAGTTTTTTTCAGATTACAGTCGATAAAACTGCTCTTTTCAATTTTGGATCCGATAAAGCGGGTATTGTAGAGGTTGGAGTCGTTAAACGTGCAGTCATAAATCGCGGCGCCCCCGTAATTAAGGTGAATAAGCTCCGAGCCTTCAAACGTACAGTTGTTTATGCGCGATCCGGCAAAGGAAACAAATTGAATATCCCCGCCTGAAAAATCGCAGTCGGAAAAATTCGAGAAATCAAAAAAACACATGCGCATTACCGCGCCGGTAAAAAGGCACATGGAAAAAGAGGCCCCCATAAAATTACAGCCGTAATAGGCGCGGCCTGAAAAATCCACGCTGACAAATGAAAGGGAAGGGCCGTTAATGTCCTTGACAACCGGGTGATTCGTTATGTAAGCGCCTATCCGGACGGCCTCTTTTGCCGGGTCTGCCGAATGAAGGGCGCAAAGATGGGAACCGGAAAGCGCCGTTCTGCCGCAGCCCGCTTCGCAGGGGACTAACGTAAACATATATTCACTGTAGTCCTAAGGCAGATTCGGGTCAAGCTTGAGATTAAGCTTGAAAATAACAACGTATGGGATTATCATAACGCATGTGCTGGTATTGTGGTTCGCCGGTTACCGAGAATGAGCCTCTGGGCCGTAGTATGCGCTGTGCCTGCGGAAAGGACCTTCGATCCTGCCGAAACTGCCGCTTTTATCTTCCCGGCGCCAGGGGCAGTTGTTCCGAGCCGAATGCCGGTGAGGAAAACGATCCGGAACGCGGTAACTTTTGCGATTGGTTTTCGCTTAATCCGAAATTCCGTTCCCAAAGCGCCGGGGAGCAAAAAACCCGCGCCGGTACCGGCGACGCCGCCGGCAAGGCGAAATCCGCCTTTGACAGCCTTTTCAAATAGTATGTCTGGTATAAAAGGCCTTGTCATAAAAGGTTCCCGGAATATTTTTACCGTACGCTCGGGAGGCAAAGACATCGAGTGCCGGATAAAAGGCAAAGTGCTTAAGGGGATGGAGGGTTTTTACAATCCGCTCGCGCCGGGAGACGAGGTAACGGTGGAAGCCCCGGAGGGGGGCGCCGCGCTTATCCTCGCCGCGGAACAACGAAAAAACCTTCTTGCCCGGTTCAACCAAAAAGGCCGGAAACCGCAGATACTCGCCGCAAACATCGATCTTGTCCTCTGTGTTACCAGTCCCGCCGCCCCGCCGTTCAGGCCGCGCTTTATCGACAGGGTTCTCGTACAGGCAGAGGTCGCGGGCGTCCAGGCCGCGGTTCTCTGCAACAAATACGACCTTTGCGATGGCGATCCCGATCTGGAAGAACGCCTTGAGGATTACAAACGCATCGGTTACGGGGTCTTACGGGTTTCGGCAAAGACGGGGCTGGGCATCGAAAAGCTGCGGGAAAAGATCGCGGGAAAGAAGACGGCGCTTTTTGGCCAGTCCGGCGTGGGAAAGAGCAGCCTGATAAACGCACTCGCCCCGTCGTTTGGCATAAAGACCGGCGCGCTGAATGAAAAGTACGACCGGGGCAGCCATACGACAAGCCTTTCGGTAATGTTTGAACTGCCGCGGGATGACGAAAAAAAAACCTTTGTCATAGACACTCCGGGAATAAGACGCATGGTTCCCTGGGGACTGAAAGCGGAAGAGCTTGCCTCTTACATGAAAGAATTTTTTCCGCTTTTGGGGCGCTGCAGCTACGGCCTTTCCTGTTCCCACCGGACGGAACCGGGCTGCAAGATCCTCGAGGCGGTTGCCGCCGGAGTAATCCATGAAGACCGTTATGAAAGTTTTTTAAGGATCCAGGATGAGCTTGAATGAAAAGGCCGTAAGCCTCCTTGAATTTCACAAGATACGGCAAAGTACGGCGGAACGGGCGCTCTGCGCCGGGGCGGCGCGGCTTATCCTGAACGAAACCCCGCTTGGCGATCCCGGCGCGGTTTTTGAGTTGAAGGAACGTGTTGCCGCGATCCGCGATCTTGTCAAGACGGAAGACGGCGAGAGGCTGGAACTGCCCGACATCGGCTTTCTGCTGCCCAGGCTGGAAGTGGACGGCGCCGTTCTTGATGTTGACGAAGCGTTTGCCGTTGGGCTTTTTGCCGAACGGGGCGGAACATTTCGCGGCTGGCTTATGCAAAGTGAAAAACTGCGGGATATCGCGGCCGCCGTACCGGACTTGAGCGGGGTACGTGACGAGGTCTTCAGGATCATAGACAAAGACGGAAAAGTACGGGATCTTCCCGAACTAAAAAAGATCCGCCGGCGAATACAGGAACTTTCACGGGAACTTGAAAACCTCGCTTCCAGGTACAGCTCCGGTGAAGAAACCCGGCGCATGCTGCAGTCGATTCTGCCGTCCCAACGGGACGGCAGGCTTGTCCTCGCGGTAAAGGCGAATTTCCGGGGCAGAATCAAGGGCATTGTCCACGAAGTATCTTCCACGGGCCAGACGATCTTTGTCGAGCCGGAAGAATCGGTAGAAAAAAACAACAGGCTTTTGATTGAACAGGGAAACCTTGAGGCGGAGATACGCAGGCTCCTCCGGGAGCTTAGCGCACGCATTGCCCTTCGCCGGGAAGAGCTGGCGGAATTTTACCGCCGGATTATCTACCTCGAAACCCTCCGGGCAAAAGCCCGTTATTCGCTTGAGACCGGCGGCTGTTTCGCGCGGGATGTGCCGCCGGAGACGCCGTGGGAAACGGGGCTTAAGCTGGTACAGGCCCGTCATCCGCTTCTTGGAAAAAGCGCCGTCCCTGTCGATTTTTCCCTCGACGAAAAAACGAGGATGGTGATTATCACCGGGCCCAACACCGGCGGCAAAACCGTCGCCCTCAAAATAATCGGCCTTTTCGCCCTTATGAACCAGGCGGCCCTTGCCCTTCCGGCGGGCGAAGGAACAAGCCTTCCCGTGTTCGACAACGTGTTCGCCGACATCGGGGACGAGCAGAGCATAAGCCAGTCCCTCTCGACTTTTTCCGCCCACATGGTAAACATCGCGTCGATTGTTTCCGGCGCGACCGAACGTTCCCTCGTACTGCTTGACGAGCTTGGTTCCGGTACGGATCCCGAAGAAGGCAGCGCCATCGCGATGGCCATTCTCGATCACTTTATTGAAAAGAAAACTGTCGTTGTTGCCACCACTCATCACAGCGTGCTGAAAAACTACGGCTACAGCAGGGAAGGAGTCGAAAACGCGTCGGTGGAATTTGACGGCAAAACCCTGTCGCCGACTTACCGGATCATCATGGGGCTTCCCGGCGAAAGCAGGGCGCTGGACATCGCGGCGAGGAATGGTCTTGATCCGGAGATGGTTGACCGGGCCAGATCGTATCTTGACGAGGAGCGTTCCGACGTGTCGGCCCTTATCACGGGGCTGAAGGAAAAACACCGGGAGCTTGATACGGTTTCCCGTCAGACAGCCGAAGAACAAAAGCGGCTCAGGGAGGAAAGGCGCAGGGCCGACCTAAAAGATCTAAGCCTGCGGCAAAAGGAGCATTATTTAAAGTTTCAGGGAGCGGGGGAATTCAGACGGCTCCTTTCGGAAAGCAGAAAAAAACTTGAAAACCTGGTCCGGGAACTCCGGGAAGGGGAGATAAGCCGGGGAAAAACGCTCAAGGTAAAGGAATTTTTAAAGGGTCTGGAAGAAGATTCCGCGGCCATAGACGCGGCCCTTGAAGCGGAAGAAACGGCCCTGAACGCGGTCGCGGACAGGATTGATGCAGGAGACGAAATTGATTCAGGAAAAGGGATCGATTCAACGGGAAGGGTTGATCCACAGGCTGCCGCGGATATTGTTCCCGGATCGGAGGTCTTGTTGAAAGAGGGCCGACGGCGGGGCAGGGTACTGCGAAAAGACAACAAGGGCGGCGGCGATCCGTTCTGGGTTGTGGAAATAGGCTCGGTAAAAATGAGCCTGCCCGAATCGGCCCTTGTTCCGGCAGAGCCGCTGGCGGAACAAAAGCCCCTTATCAGCCCCGCCGACCTCGCGTTTCCCGTCGAACCCAAACTGGAACTCAGTGTCCGCGGGATGCGGCTTGCCGAAGCCCTGGACACCCTTCGCCGCCAGATAGACGCCGCCGTACTCGCGGGAATGAAGGAATTTTCCGTCGTTCACGGCAAGGGCGACGGCATACTTCAAAAAGGCGTCCAGGACTACCTTAAACAGGAAAGCGCCGTAGCGGACTATTACTTTTCCCGTCCGGAGCTTGGCGGCTTTGGCCGGACCGAAGTGGTGTTAAAAGGTTAGGGTAACGCTCATGCCGGCGGAGACCTGACAAAATCAAATCTATAGTGTATAGTATTGTAAATCAGACTTATTTATGATGGTACCATGTGATCAAGGAGAACAAAATGGAAAATCTGCGGAAGTACAAATTTAACTGGGATACGACTGTAGGCGCCGATATGCAGGTTGCCAGGCCAAGCCTTGGCCCCAATACCCGAATTGAAGTATACCGTCTTTTTCAGTTTACCCTCAGGGATGTGCTGGAACAGCATTACGGTACCGAAGCGGCCGACGATCTGTTTCGTGAAGCCGGCGTTATGGCCGGGAAAGCGTTTTTCGAGAAATTTCTTTCGGGGGCAAGTGACGCCGCTTCTCTGGCGGCCAAAGTACAGGAAGCCTTTACCCAGCTTGGCATAGGGATTTTCCGCGTGGAATCCGCG
>JAIROH010000161.1 GCA_031257595.1 Treponema sp.
AGTCAAATAAGTCGAAGCAGGAAGGAGAAAAACGAGGCTTTGTACCGGAACTTCTCCTTCCTTTTTCTTTCTAATTGACCGCGATAGCGGTCTCCCCTTTGTGGTGATTTTTTTCTTCAAAATATGCCGGTTCCACAGGAATTTTGGTACTGAAAAAAGTAAATGCCGGCGCCCCGCGGTAACTGTAAACCCGCTTGACGAAATTTTGTTAACTCGTTATAACATAGTTAGTTATAGAAAACTAACTATGGTGTTTGCAGGCCATACAAAACTAAGGAAGGGAGCTTCTGAATAAAATGGGAAAAAAGAAAAAAATCGCCTTTTTGCCGGCATTTATCCTCCTTCCGGTTCTCCTTTTTGCCGAGGTACCCCCTCCCGGTTCCTGGCTTGAGGCGGAGGCGGAAATGAGGCTGCTTCTCAACGAAGCCTTCTATACGTATGTTTCTTCCGATGTTGAAGGCGCCTGCGCCCAGGTGGACAGGGTTATTGATGAATATTACCGGGATAACGGCTTTGAACAGGGCGTTCTGGAAAACATATCCGAAGAACGGGATCAAAACATTGACGACTGGTTTGACTACATAAAAAGTTCCATGCGCCAGGGAGCCCCCCAGCGGGATGTCCGGGCAAGCCTTAACCAGCTTACCTATCTCCTCAGGATAACCGCCGGACGACTTGACGGGAAGGAAGAGCCCGTGGCGGAGGCCAGGAACTGGACCAGGACCGCGGAAGAAATGGCGGGGATTTTAACCGGCGCCTACGACAAATTCCGCGCCGGGGACGCCAAAGGCGCCAGGGACGCGGTGGACGTTGTTTATTTCCAGTACTATGAAAAACTTGGATTTGAAAAAATCGTCATGACCCGGATCTCCGGGGAACGGGCCAGTACCGTGGAATACCAGTTCAGTACGGCAAAAAAGGCCATCACCCGCGGAGACGATGGGGAAGTAAAAAACAGCCTTGATACCCTTTCCCGGTACATCGTCGAGGATGCCGCCCAGCTTGACAGCAAGGTGGAAAGCGCCCTGGGGGTTTTTATCGGCTCCCTTCTTATTATTCTGCGGGAAGGTTTTGAGGCGATCATCATCGTCGGGGCGATTATCGCCTATCTCGTAAAAAGCGGAAACAAAAAAAGCACAAAGCACGTGTACTGGGGTTCCGTTGTCGCCCTGGGTTTCAGCGTCGTCATGGCCGTTATACTCAATGCCATTACCAGCACCGCCAGCGGCAAAAACCAGGAAATTATCGAAGGGGCCACAATGCTCCTTGCCGTCGTGGTGCTGTTCTATGTAAGCAACTGGATGGTATCCAAAGCCGAAGCCGAAGCGTGGAGTCAATATATAGAAGGAAAGGTACAAAGTTCAATCACCAAAGGTTCGATGTTTTCCCTTGCCTTTGCCGCCTTCCTTGCCGTGTTCCGCGAAGGGGCGGAAACGATTCTGTTTTACCAGGCCCTGCTTGCGGGAAACACGACCTATGTCAACATGATATGGCTTGGATTCGGCATCGGAGCGGCGGCCCTTGTGGTTGTTTACATCCTGATCAGGGTTTTGAGCCTCAGACTTCCGCTTAAGCCGTTCTTTCTGGGAACCAGCGTACTTCTTTTTGTGATGTCGGTTTCCTTTGTCGGAGCGGGCATCAAGGAATTCCAGGAAGGCGGCGTAATCCCCGTTACGATGCTGCCGTTTAGCTTTACCGTCGACATTCTGGGTATTTATCCTACCATCCAGACCCTTGTTCCCCAGGCGGCGCTGCTGGCCGTTACCGTCGTAACGTTTATTTTCCAGATCAGGAAAAACAGACGTCTTTCGCTTCAGCGGGGAATTTAACAATGTCTCATACCACAGGGTCGTTGACCCGGGAGAGAAAAATACAATTAGGAGAAGGTACATGAAAAAGGTATTGGTACTTTTTTTGGCTGCGCTGTGCGCCGGCCTCATTATTACGGGCTGCACACCGCAACAGGGAGAGCAGGCCGCCGAAACGGCAAGGCCCGCGGAAGTCGCGGGCGCTGAAGAGGAAGCGGGCTTTGAGGAATTCCCCATCGGGGACGATATTGAACTGTGGCCCCTTAACGTGGCGGGGGTGTATTTCCAGCCGGTAGACATGCTGCCCACGGGGACCAGCCTTCCCGCGGCTCAGTCGGATATGCACATAGAGGCGGATATTTCCGCCCTGGAAAACGATCTGGGATACGGCGTGGGGGATTTTGTTCCCTATCTAACCGTGCGGTATGAAATTGCCAAAAGCGACGATTCCTGGAAAATCGACGGGGCCTTTATGCCGATGAGCGCCAGCGATGGCCCCCATTACGGCACCAACCTCAAGCTGGACGGCGCGGGAACCTACAAGGTCCGCTTTATCATCCAGAATCCCGAGTCCCTGGGTTATCTGCTCCATGTAGATCAGGAAACCGGCGTACCGGGCAGATTCTGGAACCAGCCGCTGGTGGCCGAATGGGATTTTGACTGGGTGCCCAGAGTTTGGTAATATAGTCTCAGCGTGTTAAAGTATCTGATACAGGTGGTGCAAAACGCACTGCCTGGGGCGATTCTGGTTTCCCTGCTCCGGGCCGTTCTTGACAGCCGGGGCGGGGAAACCGGCAAACGTTTCGGGTGGAGTTTTGACCGCCTTTTTTTAGTTCTGGGGACGGCCGCCGCCCTTATCCTCTCGATCCTCCGCGGTACTACGCGGCTTATCAACCGTGAATATGTAAATACCGCGATTTTGTCCCTGGCGATTGCGGCGGCGATCCTTTTTATCGTGGTTCTGCCGGGACGGGAAAAGCCCCTCCGTGGCAAAATATGTAACCGGGTGGGATCGATCCTTACCGCCCTTGTGTTGTTTTACACCCTGCCCACGATCTTTTTATATATCAGGGAATTTGTTCCGCCCGGTGAAAGCCCTTTCAGTACCGAGGTTCTTTTTAAGCTTTCCGGCTATCTTGCCGGTTTTGTCGTAGTGCTTGTCTCCGCCCTGGCCCTGTTCCATGCCGGCAAAAATAACGGTTCCCGTTTAACGGGAATTGTCCTTTCCGCCGCTCTCGCGGTAAACATGGTACAGCAGCTTTCCGTGATCGTTCAGTTTCTTTTGGCAAGGCGGATCATCAAGGTACCCCGTTGGGCCTTTAGAATTTTTATCGAAGTGATCAACCGTAATGTGGTTTTTTTGTATATTTTGATGGGTCTTTCCCTTGTCCTTCCGCTGCTGCTTTTTGTAAAGAGCCGCCGGATCACCGAATCCTGGCGAAACCCGGCGGAACACCGGAAGCTCAGGGCGCTCAAGCGTTCGCTGAGACGCTGGAGCGCCGTGGCCGTTGTGTGTTATCTGGCGGCCGTTTTTACCCTGACGGCGGTAAAGGCCTATTCGGAACAGGCCGTGGTCTTGAGTCCCGCGGAACCGATGACGATTCAGGGGGAAGAAATCATCATCCCGATTGAAAAAATAAACGACTGGCATTTGCATCGTTACAACTACAGCGCAGATGAAAACATCGAAATGCGGTTTATCGTAATCAGGAAAAACGAGACCGCTTACGGAGTGGGTCTTGACGCCTGTGACATCTGCGGCCCCACCGGTTATTATGAGCGGAAGGACGGCGTTGTCTGCCGTCTCTGCGACGTGGTGATGAACACCTCGACGATAGGCTTCAAGGGCGGCTGTAACCCGGTTCCCCTGGCCTATACGATGCGGGCGGGCAATATGATAATTCAAACGGCAGACCTGGAAGCCGAACGGCTCAGATTTAAATAGGAGTAATCATGTTTTGGAGAATGGTCCGGGGCGCCCTTTTCAGGCAGCGGGGAAAAATGCTGATGGTGGCTTTTACGATAGCCCTTGGCGCTTCGCTGGCTACGGCGATGCTCAACGTGATGTTTGACGTTGGGGACAAGGTAAACCAGGAACTGAAAACCTACGGGGCCAACATCAACGTTATGCCCCGCGGCGCGTCCCTTTTGGACGACCTTTACGGGGTAAGCGAAGGCGCCGGGGTTCAGGACAAGTACCTTTCCGAGGCGGAACTTGGCCGGATAAAAACAATCTTCTGGGCTTTTAACATTGTCGACTTTAGCCCCTACCTGTTTACCAGAGTGGGCCTTGACGCCGCGCCGGCGGGACCGGCCGGACAGATTCGTCTTGTGGGAACCTGGTTTAACCGTCATCTGGAGCTTCCTACCGGGGAAACCCTCAATACCGGCATGAGGCCCCTTAAAAGCTGGTGGGATGTTGAGGGAAGCTGGATTGCCGACGACGATGCCGGCGCGGTTATGGCCGGCAGGGAAGCGGCCCGGCGTTACGGGCTTGCCGTAGGCGACACCGTCGGCTTTCGGGTCATTGACGGGGATCAAAACGTGGGACATTTTACCGTCAAGGGGATTTTCCACGCCGGCGGGGACGAGGACGAATATTTTTACGCGCCCCTCAACGCCGTTCAGGAACTCGCGGGAAAGCCGGGACTGGTAAGCCGGGTTGAGGTAAGCGCCCTTACCACGCCCGACAACGAGCTTTCCCGCCGGGCCGCCCAGGATCCGACAAGCCTTTCGATAAAGGACTGGGAAACCTGGTACTGCACGGCGTATGTCAGCGCGATCTGTTACCAAATCGACGAAGTGCTGACCGGCTCCGTGTCCAAACCCATACGGCAGGTGGCCGAATCGGAGGGGGCGATTCTCGAAAAAACCCAGCTTCTTATGCTGCTTATCACGATCCTCAGCCTCGCCGGTTCCGCCCTGGGCATCTCCAACCTCGTTACCGCCGACGTGATGGATCGTTCCGCGGAAATCGGGCTCCTCAAGGCCGTGGGCGCCTGGGACGGCCCCGTTTCCCGGCTTATCCTTACCGAAGTTCTCATCACCGGGATCGCCGGCGGGGCGCTTGGCTATTTCGCCGGCCTGGGTTTTGCCCGGGTTATCGGGGAAACGGTGTTTTCCTCGGCGATTGCGATAAAACCCGTGGTCATACCCCTGGTAACGGCGCTGGTGTTTTTGGTAACCATGGCGGGAAGTATCCCTTCGATACGGCTTCTACTGTCGCTGCGCCCGGCGGAAGTGCTTCACGGGCGCTAGCGGACAACAAACTCAATGGGAAGACAGTAACACAATACGATGAACAGGCAGCGATTTTACATAAAGATGGTGGCAAGTTCCCTTCTCAGACGGAAATCCCGGATGCTGGTGGCCCTGTTGGCGGTAACCATCGGGGCGACGATACTTTCGGGGCTTATCACGATCTATTACGACATCCCCCGGCAGATGGGTCAGGAATTCCGGTCTTACGGGGCGAATTTCGTGATGCTGCCCTCGGGGAACCAGTCGTCGATGAGCGCGGAGTTGATGGAAAGGGCTGTTTCGTTTTTGCCTTCAAGAAGCGTTACCGGGATCGCCCCGTACCGTTACCATCTGGTAAAGATCAACGAACAGCCGTTTATGGCCGCCGGAACGGACCTGGCCGGTGCGCGGAAGACAAGCCCCTACTGGCTGGTCCAGGGCCGCTGGCCGGAAGCCGCCGGGGAAGCTCTGGTAGGACAGGAACTTGCCAACGTAATCCGGCTGCTTCCGGGGAACGGTTTTACCGTTACCGGAACCGGCCCGGCGGGGCCGTTCAGCGCCGGTTTTACCGTATCCGGAATACTCCAGACCGGCGGCGCCGAAGAGGCCTTTATCTTTATGTCCCTTGCCGACTTTGAAACGATGATCGGCGATGGGGACAAAATCGACGTGGTGGAGTGCAGTATTTCCGCGGACGCGGAAGTTCTGGAAAGCCTTGCGCGGGAAATCGGCGAAAAGGTTTCCGGCGTAAGCCCCCGGCTGGTAAAACGTCTGACCGATTCGGAGGGAGCCGTGCTGACCAAACTCCAGGCCCTGGTCGCCCTGGTATCGGTTATCGTACTCCTCCTCATCATGATATGCGTGGCCACCACGATGATGGCGGTGGTGGCCGAGCGGCGCAGGGAAATCGGGCTGCGTAAGGCCCTGGGAGCTTCCAATCAAAGCCTGGTGACGGAATTTATGGGAGAGGGGATCTTCCTCGGCGGTTTCGGCGGCATTCTGGGCGCCGCCGCCGGTTATGTTTTTGCCCAGGCGGTGGGCCTTAACGTATTTAACCGGTCTATCGCGTTCAATCCCCTGTTTATCATTTTAACCCTGGCCGCGTCGGTTGCCATTACCGCCCTGGCCTGCGTTATTCCGGTACGGAACGCCACGGAAGTAGACCCGGCCATTGTACTGAGAGGAGAATGAGGGTATGGATTTACTGGAATTGAAAGATATTTCGAAGGTGTACGGGAATCTCAAGGCCCTTACGGACATCAACCTTACGGTCAAGCAGGGCGAATGGCTCGCGATCATGGGGCCCTCGGGTTCCGGCAAAACCACGATGATGAACATCATCGGCTGCATGGACAAACCGTCGTCGGGAACGGTGTTCCTTGACGGGCTGAACATTTCCAGGGAAAGCGACAGAAACCTTACCACGATGCGGCGGGACAAGATCGGGCTTATCTTCCAGCAGTTCCACCTGGTGAACTATCTGAGCGCGCTGGAAAATGTGATGGTGGCCCAGTACTACCACAGCCTCCCCGACGAAAAGGAAGCCCTGGAAGCCCTGGACAGGGTAGGACTTTCCGGCAGGGCAAAACATCTTCCCAGCCAGCTTTCCGGCGGAGAGCAGCAGCGGGTCTGCATAGCACGGGCGCTGATCAACTATCCAAAGCTTATTCTTGCCGACGAACCGACGGGAAACCTTGACGAAGCCAATGAAAACATGGTTATAGACATTTTCAAAAAACTCCATGCCGATGGCAGCACGATCATCGTCGTAACCCACGATCCGGAAGTCGCTGAAGACGCGGAACGGACGGTGGTATTGGAACACGGCAGGATAGCGAGGATTGTCAAAAATGGAGAGAAGAGCGGGGAGTAAAGCCGTGAACAAAAAATATTTTTGGTGTTTGTTTTTCGCCGTTTTGCTGGTACCGGCGGCGCTGATGACAGGCTGCGGAAAACGGAGTTATGCGGACGGAACCTACACGGGAAAAAGCGGCCCGGACGACGATGGCGCCGTTGGGGAAGTGACGCTTACGATTACCGGTGGAAAAATCGCCGCCTGTGTTTTTGTTACCCGGCAAAAAGACGGTTTCGTCAAAGATCAAAATTACGGAAAGATAAACGGCGAAATTTCAAATCAGTCCTATTATGAAAAGGCCCAGCTTGCCGTGGAAGCGATGAAAAAATACGCGGCGGATATAAGCCGCGCCGGCAGCCTTGACGATGTCGAAGCGGTAAGCGGCGCCACGATTTCGTACAACCAGTTTACCGAAGCGGTGGAAGAAGCCCTGGAACAGGCGTCAAAGTAATGGAATTATCAAAGGTAATTGAGTATATTATGTAATGGATTCATTGGGTGAAAACCCCGGAAACATTGCCGCCGGGCCAATCGTCGCGCCGGGCGCTGTCCTTAAAAGCCTTCTTGGGGTTATCGAAAAAACTTTTCCCGTACCGGGCCGTTTCCGTTCAAGCCTTCCCCGCGATGTTGCCGAGCTTTCCCGGCTTCTTACCAGCGCCCGTTCCGAACGGGAAGACGGCTATCTGAACCGGCCGAATCTGCTTTCCGCGTACCTTCGTTACTTTTTGCCGTGGAATGTTTTTAGGCTTTACCGGCTTTTTTCGCTTGTTTCCGGCCTGAATGAAACCGGCTGCCTGTCTCAGGAAAACGGCGATCTGCCCGAAGGCTCAGCCGGCCCGTTTCCGGGTTTAACCGGCGGGGATGCCGTAACGGATCTTGGTTCCGGCCCCCTTACCCTGCCTGTCGCCCTGTGGCTTTTCCGGCCGGAACTGCGAAAAATCGATCTGGAATTCCGCTGTGTCGATCATACCGGTTCCGTCCTGGAAGCCGGGAGAAAACTCTTTGCCGCCCTGGAAGCGGCGGAAAGCGAAAGTTTTCGGAGCGCCTGGAAGATCAGAACCATTCGCGATTCGATAAACGCCCCTGTCCGGGGTGAAAAAGCGGCCCTTGTAACGGCGATAAATGTTTTTAACGAAGTCTACCGGCGCGGCGATCCGGCTTCTTCCGCTCAAAAAGCCCTAAAGCTGCTTGAACGTTCAGGCGAAGCTTCGTTTTTCGTGATGGAGCCGGGGATCCCCGAATCCGGCGCTTTTATCACCGCCCTGCGGGACGCTTTGCTTGAGCGGGGAAAAAGGATCGCCGCCCCTTGTACCCATGAGGGGCCCTGTCCTCTGCCGGGTGTCTATGAAAGACCCGGAGAACATGGCCGGAAAAACGTTGGGCCGGGCCGCGGCAAGACAAAGTGGTGCCACTTCGCGTTTGACACGGCGGAAGCGCCGGCGGAACTGCACAAACTTTCCGCCGCCGCGGGCATTCCCAAGGAACGGGCGACGTTGAGTTTTTTGCTGGCGGGAAAGGCCGGGCCCGGCGATCATCCTAAGATACGGGTAATTTCAGACGCTTTTCCGGTACCCGGCGGCCGGGGCAGGTACGGCTGCGGAAAAAAGGGGCCGATCCTGCTCAAGGGATCAAGGGCCGAAATTGAGCGGATGACGCCGGGAACGGCTATGGAGTACGAAGAAAACAGACAGGCGGAATTTGACGCTAAAACCGGCGCCCTGATTGTAAACGTGGGCAGCGTCGATTTATCAAAGGGCGGGGTATCAAACCCCACTGCGAATGAAGCAGCCTTGTTGCACGTATAGCTTGCGCGCTCTGTTCCGTGGAGGTTCACCTACATTCCTCAAAATTTCCTACGCAAATGTATGACTTTTTTCCAATCTTACATTTTTGTATAAAGTTATTTTTTAGGTACGTTCAGCTCCAAATAAACAACCCGGTTTTTAGTTTCCTGTATCATGAACTTTTTCAAAACGCTGTTAGCTTTGAAAAAGACGACGGCGTTTCACAAGTTCTAAATCCTTACTGTATAAGGATTTAGCAGGATTAAGACTTGTTAAAAATCCCGCGTCCGGGCTTATTGTTTTGAAATTGGGCATGAAACAGCCTCGACGGGGAATTAAAACCTGCCGGGATCTTTTTTGCGATATTCCGTTAAACCTGGCATGGTTCTTGCTGAATATATACAAAATACATATGGAGGATTTCATGAGCCTGATTGATTTTGCGAAAACCCCGGTAACCGAAATTTTCGGGACCAACTGTTTTTCCAATGCCGTTATGAAGGAACGGCTTCCCAAAAATATTTACAAGGAGATACTTGCCGTCCAGGCGGGGGAAAAGGAATTAACCCTGGCCATCGCCGAGGTTGTCGCCGCCGTGATGCGGGATTGGGCCATTGAAAAGGGAGCGTCCCACTATACCCACCTGTTCCAGCCCCTGACCGGGTTAACCGCCGAAAAACACGACGCGTTTATCGCCCCGACAGGCGACGGCAAGGTGTTGATGGAATTTTCAGGGAAAGAGCTGATTAAGGGCGAACCGGACGCTTCAAGTTTTCCTTCCGGAGGACTGCGGGCAACCTTTGAGGCCCGGGGCTATACCGCCTGGGACGTAACCAGCCCCGCGTTCCTCAAACAGGATCCGACCGGAACCACGCTGTGTATACCGACCGCTTTTATCAGCTATTACGGTCAGGCTCTGGACAAAAAGGTTCCCCTGCTTAAATCCATCGACGCGCTTTCCAGGGAGGCCATTCGGGTACTCCGTACATTGGGGAATGAAACGTCAAGGCGGGTGTTTACCACGGTGGGGCCCGAGCAGGAATATTTTCTTGTCGACAAGGAACTCTACGACAAAAGGCCCGATCTTATGCTGACCGGTCGCACGATCTTCGGCGTCCTGCCGGCGAAAGGGCAGGAGATGGAGGATCATTATTTCGGCGCGATCAAGGAACGGGTTGCCGCTTTTATGAGGGAGCTCAACACGGAGCTTTGGAAAGTAGGCATTCCCGCCAAAACCCAGCATAACGAAGTCGCCCCCAACCAGTTTGAGCTTGCCCCGATTTACCTTAATTCCAGCGCGGCGGTTGACTCCAATCAGCTTGTAATGGAAACCCTGCGAAACGTGGCCCGCCGCCACGGGATGGAATGTCTGCTCCATGAAAAACCTTTTGCCGGAGTTAACGGTTCGGGCAAACACAACAACTGGTCGATGGCCACCGATGACGGAATCAATCTGTTTGATCCGGGGGAAAATCCTGAATCCAACGCCCGTTTTCTCCTTTTTGCCGCCGCCGTCGTGGAAGCGGTGGATCGCTATGCGCTCTTAATCCGCGGATCGGTTGCTACATCGGGCAACGATCACCGGCTGGGCGCCAACGAAGCGCCTCCCGCGATCGTGTCGATTTTCTTTGGCGGGCCGTTGACTGAAATTTTCGATAATATCGCCGAAGGCAAAACAAGCGGCAAAAGCGAGGCAGGCGGGACGATCAAAATAGGGGTTTCGAGCCTTCCTTCCCTGCCCAAGGATGTTTCGGATCGGAACAGGACAAGTCCGTTCGCTTTTACCGGGAACAAATTTGAATTCCGCATGGTCGGTTCGTCCCAGTCTATCGCTACCCCCAATACGTTTCTCAATGTGGCGGTCGCCCAGGTGCTTTCCGAGTTTGCCGACAAGCTGGAAAAAACCTCCAACAAGAACGAAGCCGTTCAGGCGATTATCAAGGAATCCTACGCGAAACACAAACGGGTGGTGTTTAACGGAAACGGCTATACCGACGAATGGGTACGTGAAGCCGAGCGCCGGGGACTTCCCAATGTAAAGAACGCCGTAGACTCCCTTTCGATACTTACCAGGAGCGAAACGGTTTCCCTTTTTGAAAATCACAAAGTGCTTACCAAAGAGGAACTGGAAAGCCGTTATCACATCTATCTTGAAAAGTATTCCAAACAGATCAACATTGAAGCCGGCGTTGCGATAGAGCTTGCCCGCCGGACGGTTTTCCCCGCCGCGATTGCATACGCGTCGAAACTCGCGACGGACGCGTCCGCCCTGGCCGCCATCGGGGCCGTAAGTACCGCGCCTGAAAAGCGGGCCAAACGTATCGCGGAAATTTGTTCCGAGCTTTACGATGACACTTCAAAGCTGGAGACTGTTCTTTCGGAAGCCCAGGAAACGGGAGACGTACTGGCCCAGGCCAAGGCGTATTTTGAAAAGGTACAGCCCGCGATGAAAACCGTGCGCACAAAGGTGGACGCCCTGGAAAAAATAGTCGCCAAAGAAGCGTGGCCGTTCCCCGGTTACGAAGAACTGCTGTTTAAGCTGTAATTTACACGGAGAACACTAGAATTCCACGCCGAAAAGTTCCCGCACGTTTGCGGCAATTTGCTCCGCGAGGCTTTTAACGGTTGTCCCGCGGAGTTCCGCGGCGAGTTTGTAGTTTTCCCCGACCATTTCCGGATCGGCGGGTTTCCCCCTGAACGGAACCGGGGCGAGGTAAGGGCAGTCGGTTTCCAGGAGCAGCCTGTCGCCGGGAACGGCCCCGCAGGCATCCCGCAGGGCGCCGGCGTTTTTA
>JAIROH010000028.1 GCA_031257595.1 Treponema sp.
CCGCCGGCTCCCTGGCCCCGTCGGACCAGAGTACCACTTTTCCCGATAATTTAAAATCATAGCATCTTCGTGGTTTTTAATCTTTGTGGATATGTAATCATCCCTAAAAGTGTGGGTCAAGTTTAGGTCTGGCAGCGGGGTATCAAACACCGCCGCGAACGATACGAACCTCATGAACAAAATTCTTTATAAAGATGAGTGTTTCCGTATTCAATCCGGGACCGTCAATGCAGGCGGCCCCGGAATTCCCGTTCAACGTCCCGTTTTATGTCCCGTTCCCGGATATCAGCCCGTTTGTCAAAGGTTTTTTTCCCCCTGCAAAGGCCGAGTTCTACCTTGATTCTGCCCTTTTTGAAATAGAACGAAAGGGGGATAAGGGTGTAGCCCTTTTCTTCGGTTTTTCTCGTTATCCGCTTGATCTCTTCCCGGTGGAGCAGCAGTTTTTTTTTCCTGGCCGGATCGTGGTTAAATATTGACGAAAACGGGTTTTCCGCTACCACCAGGGAACGAAGCCAGACTTCGCCTCCCGAAACCTCGGCCCATGCGTCGGGAAACGAGATCTTTCCGTCCCTGAACGATTTTACCTCGGTTCCCATAAGCTCTATCCCGCATTCGTAGCTGTCGTCTATCGTGTAATTGAAACGGGCTTTGCGGTTTACGGCGATGATTTTGACGCCTTCGCCGGCCATTTATTTCGTCCCGGCCGGGCCCGCGGATATGGGGGCGATTACCGGTCTAAAGCCCACAAACGGCGAAGAGGATCCGGGCGGCAGGGATCCCCTGGTTGTCAGGTTTACCGTTCCCGGCTGGTTTATCCAGGAGCCGCCTTTTACCGGACGTTCCGGGGAATCAGGTTCGTTAACCGCGGAAGAAGGGGGAAAGAAGTCCAGCGGCGCGTAGGGTTCCCCGCACCATTCCCAGAGCCCGCCCGACAGGTTTTCCGGCGTTCCGCTTCCCGCGGGGGAGCGGCCTTCAAAGTACAGCGCGGCATAGTGCCATTCGGATTCTGCGGGAAGCTTTACTTCCCAGCCGGACAGCGCCGCGGGGAGTTTTCCGCTGAGCCACCGGCAGTAGGCGCGGGCGGCGTACCAGGAAACGCCGGGTACGGCCGGCCGTGGATACGCGGAATGATCGATCGGAAGAAGATAATCCCTGGAAACAAGGCCTTCGGCGATAAGGGCTTCGCGGTTATCCGCGGACCATTTGGGGTTTTCCGCGACAAAGGCGTCCCACGAGGCGGAAGAAACCTCCGTTCCGGCCATAAACATGGACGGGACGGGAGAATCGACGCCGTTTTTTTCAATGATCCCTCCCCGGACGGGAATAAATTCCTGGCCGTTAAGGGTAAGCGAGGAAAGCGGAGGGTTTGCGCCGTTCGTCCGTATGGCTGTCCGTCCGGCGTTTGTTTCGTCCGCCTGCCCGGCGCTCCCATAACCCAGACCGGCAAGCCATGTCCTGACAGGTCCTTCCGGGCCGATAGAGGCCGCCGCTTCCTGGACGGAAGCGATAAGGGTAAAAGGCGACGGCGAAAGGCCGGAAGCGCCGACAAGGAACTTTGCCCGCAGCAGATCCCTGGCCGCCGCCTTTGTCGAGGCAAAGCGCAGGGCCGACTTGAGTACCGTGTCCATCTCCTGTTTAAGTTCCGGATCGACCGCCGCCGGCCCGGTACGGTACGCCCCTTCGGAAAGGCTTAAGGGGATCTGATTTACTTCGGCGGGTTCCCCGGCAAACGACCAGCGGACATAATCGGCGGCTTCGGCGGCGAAGGCCGCGACGGGATCCGCCGTTGTAAGCGTCCCCTTGACGGGGATTTTTTCGGGGAAAAAGTTTGAGGCGAAGATCCTTCCGCCTGAATCGATCCGGACGACATGGCTTTCAAAGCCCGGAAGAACCATTTCGACGATCCTCCCTCCTTTGGGAAGGAAAACCTCGCAGGGACTCGATCCCAGCGTAACGCCGTCAACCCGAATCGCCGCCCCGGACGGTTCGGAGGAAATGACCGCGACGATCCCGGGCTTTGAAAGCCCCGGATACACCAAAACCATAAAGAGGACGGCGAGTATAATGCAGCCGTAAAGAACGGCAAGATAATGGCCGGGTTTGATTCCCAGGACAACAGGCAGCTTAACCCTGTCTTCCGGCAGAATTTCAATGTTTTTTCGTCCAAACATGGTTCAGTATAGGCCGGTTTTCACCGGGAACGCAAGGCGCCTGTCCCGAATCCTGTACCCGCGGTACGTCTTGAATTACCGCCGCCTTTATGGTAGTTTTCTATTCATCATGCGTCCTTTTTTTAGCCGTCTTGCGGGTATTACCGAAAACTATCTTACCCGGCGTAAAGCCGTTAAACGTATAAAAAAAGAAAAACAGCGGGCAAAAAACGTCGTCGTTGACTGGATCGAAGCGTTTATTTGGGCCGCCGGGGTTGTACTTCTTATTAACCAGTATCTTTTTCAGGCTTATCAGATTCCTTCCGGTTCGATGATCGATACCCTGCTGGAACAGGATCGTATTTTTGTCAACAAAATAATCTACGGCCCGGAACTGCTGCCCGGGGTGGGAAAGATTCCCAGTCCGATAAAGCCCAAACGTGAAGACGTTATCATCTTTGAAAGCCCCGAATACCTTTCCAGGGGGCCTGTTTTCGATATCGCCCAGCGCATTATCTATATGCTTACCCTTTCGTTTGTAGACATAGACAGGGACGAATCGGGTAATCCCAAAGTGCATTTTCTTATCAAGCGGGCCGCCGGAATGGGCGGCGACCGTTTTGAAAGCCGCCGGGGGGAGCTTTACATACGCTTTGCCGGGGAAGACCGTTGGGTAAGCGAACGGGATTATATTGCCGAAAGGGGCTTTACCCACAATCTTTCAAGGCTGATACGGGAAGACGACTATCCGGCGATAGAAGCTTCGGGGGAAGTTCTGGCTTACCGGAATCTCGGCCTGGAAGCCCCCGGAGAAATTACCGCCGCGGCGGGCAGGTCAGGCGACTTTTTTGCCTTTGAGCCGGCCCGGCTGGGAATTATCCGGGCGGCGAATCCCCACAACGAACGTTACCGTATGCGGGCCAATGTCCTGGCTATGGGCTGGTATGTTCCCGAAGGCAGGGTGCTTCCGCTGGGGGACAACCGGGACAATTCCAACGATGGCCGTTATTTTGGTCCGGTAAAGCTTTCAAAGGTTCTGGGCAGCGGGTCGGTAATTTACTGGCCGTTGGGCAGGATGGGATTTATAAAGTGAACCTCCCCGCCTGAAGGGCGGGGTATCCTGTAAGCGTTGCATTGTTTACGAGGTTCGTTCTGGAAGGAAATTATTAACTGTGGGGTCTTCTACCATTTTTTTGTTGGTGTTACCAATTCTAACCGCC
>JAIROH010000213.1 GCA_031257595.1 Treponema sp.
GCAGATTGCCGGATGCCTTTGTTTGGTATACGGCGGCAATTCCCCTGTGAAGAGCATACGGCGTCCGTAGGTAACGGTCAGACCAGAGTCTGCGTAGGAGAAGGTGACGACCGTCTAGCTCGAGCGGGGGTTGCCGCCGTCCTGTAGTACGCAAAGGCATCCGGCGGTTTCCTGATACGGGCGCATGCGCCTGCCCCACTAAGCAGCGCCGTCGGCAACTACGTGGCCGTGGGTTTTGCTACCATTACGATATTTGATTTTGTCAGAACACCAGGCCGGATAAAAGCGGAGAGTCATTCACGGCTTTGTTTTGGCAAAAGCATTGTCCGCCTGGCCCCTGAACCACTTGAGTATGGCTTCTGCTCGGGTGGAAAAGGAACTACCGACCCGTTCCCCCATGCCGGGGAGAGAGGCGGCTTTTGCCATGGAAACGACATAGATCAAAAGGTATTCTCCGGCGTCAAGAACGGCAACCATGGAACGGAGTTTGTTTTTTCCGACCGCGGGGATAATGCCGTAATTCATTGAGGTCAGATTTTCCTGAATAAAAACAAGCGAATTGGACTGTGCGTGGTAATTGTAACGGTACACATTATCGCCAAATGAAAGGTCTTTCTGCCGGGCGTAAACGACAAGCTGGGAAGGAGGGACCGTGTAAACCGGATCCGGCAGGGGATTCTTGCCGTCGCTCCCGCTGACTACGACAGAGGTTTCGTAAAACGTACGCATTGCTTTCCGGCTTGCCGAATAGTACTGGATTCCCGCAAGGCTGCTTAACGCCAAAGATTCGTTGTAAAGGGCCGTCCGTTCCGCATCGGTCCAGGATCGGGCCTGTGCCGGAGGTTTCCGGTACAGGGAAAGGTTTTCCACAAAAAAACTGGGCTTAAGGCTCAGGATCATTTCGTTGCCCATGTTTTTTACAAAATCGTTTGACGGAACCAGGACCGGGCGGGGGTCCTTGTTTTGGAGGCTGCTCAGCGTGTCGCCCCGGATAAGGACCGCGGCTCTTTCCGCGCCCACGAGGCCGACAAGGACCGGCTGCTGTTCCGGCGTCTGGGCGAACACCGGCTGAAACGCCGCCGACAAAAGTAACGCCGGCAGGAACATCAAAAACATCGTAAGACAGCTTACCGGCGCCTGCCGAAACGCCTTGCCGGTTTTCATTTTACACATACTTTTCATATATCCACCATTTCATCGTTGTCAGGACACTACCGCATACCCCGAAAAAACACCCGTACCTGTTTGTAGAGGCCTTCTCCTTCGCTTTTTGTTTCCACGTCGGATATGTCGTTAAGGGTAGTGTGGATAAGCCGCCTGTCAAAAGGGTTCATCGGTTCAAGGAGGATCGAGCCGCGGTTTTCCCGTACCCGGTCAGCCACCGTATAGGCCAGACGTACCAGAGATTCTTCCCTGCGCAGGCGGTAGTTTTCACTGTCCAGAATAATCCGCATGTCTTCCCGGCCTTGCCTGCCCGCGTAAATGTTGGCAAGAAGCTGAAGAGCGTCGAGGTTCTTTCCCTTTTTCCCGATGAGGATCGAAGAATGTTTCGACTCAATTTTAAGCCCCAGTTTGTGTTCTTCACGATAAAGCACCGAGACCGTTCCCTCGTAGTTCATCCGTTCCAAAAGGCCCGAAAGGAAATCGGTCATCTTCCGCTCAAACTCGCCCTGACCGGCTTCGCCGTCTGCCGGGCCGCCGCGCTGCGGCCTGCTTTTGACAGACCGATCATAGCCGGGCTGGTTTCGTTCTTCCCGGCCCGTTGCTTCTTCGGTATGGACCTGTATTTTCACATACCCTTTTTTAAACAACCCCGAGCGCTGAGTTTCCAGAATCTCAACGTCAAATCCGTCTTTTTCAAGACCCAGTTCCGCCGCCGCCCTGTCAATGGCTTCCTTTTCGGTGCGGCCTTCAAATTCATATACCATACGCGTCTCCTAGCGTTTCTTTTTTCGTTTGGGGGCGATGACCGGTTCACGTTCTTCCAGCGCCGCCGCCGCGGCCCTTTTTTTGGCCAGAACCTTGTTCAACGCCAACTGCTGGACCAGGGTAAACAGATTGGAAAAAATCCAGAATACCAAAAGTCCGGACGGAACATCGTAGAGGATGAAGAAGAACATAATCGGCATGACATACATCATCATCGCCATCGAAGAATTTCCCTGCTGTTCGGGAGTCCTTGTAACAAGGCCGTAGAGCAGCTGTGATCCCAGATAGATAAAGGGTAAAAGCCGCAGGCTGTTCCAGCCCAGAAGCGGCAGGCTGCTTCCGAAGGTCCATATCGCCTCGGGAAGGGAAAGATCCGGTATCCAGCCTTTTATAAACATCGCGCCCCGAAGATCAAAATGGGTGTTAAAGAGATTGTACATGGCGAACAATAGCGGCATCTGGATGAGCAGGGGAAGGCATCCCGACATGGGATTGTGGCCTTCTTTCTTGTACAGCGCCCCCATTTCGGTATTGAGCTTTGCCGGATTGTCTTTGTACTTTGCCTGAAGCTCTTTAATCTTGGGCGCCAGCGCCTGCATTTTGACACTGGCTTCGGAACTTTTTTTGGTAAGGGGAAAAAGAACTATCTTTACCAGCAAAGTCAGCAGGATAATCGCCACGCCATAATTGGGAACAAGCTTGTAAAAAAAATTCAAAAGCAGCTTGAGCAGGTTTTCAAGCGGGCTTAAAAAACCGCTTGTGTTTGACGCTTTGATAAACTGAAGATCCCGCAGCCCAAAACTGTTGATCCCCGTATCGTACCTGCCGAGGTTTTCCTGGTTTTTGGGCCCCAGGTAAAAGTGGTACACATCGCTGGTTCTTACGTTTGAAAGGGCGGGGCGGATCAGGTAAAACCGCGCCGCTGCGGGGAGGCCGTCTTCGGCTTTTGCGGAAAACGAAAGCTCATACAGCGTATTGTCGGGCACTACCATCGCGGTAAAATATTTGCCGGCTATTCCGGCCCAGGTGAACCGGGAATCGATAAGTTCATCGGCCTTTACCTGGCGGCGCTTGTTGTTGTTGAAAACATAATAATGGCGGTATTCATAGCGGTTATCCAGTTTCTCAAAACGCGGCCCAATCTGGGGACCGAATCCCAGCGTATATGCCGCGCCGTTAACGTTCAAAGGCATCGAAGCGGCGCTGTCCAGGGAAATGGTAAGCTCGAACATGTATTCTCCGGGCCTAAAGTCGTAACGTTTGGTGAGGGTAAATGTTCCGCCGCCGGAAACGGAAAAGTCCCGGGAAAATTCCACGACCAGCGGAGAGGGTTGGTTAACCCGGAAAAGGGATTTTACCGGCGCCGCGTTAAGACCGCCGAAGGCTATCGTGAAAGCGCGGGGTTCGGCGGAACCGCCGAGAACCATTTCCACATTTTCGCCTTTGTCGTTATGTTCTTTAAGCTGATAGGAAACCATATCGCCGCCGGCGCTGGTAAGTGTTACCAGAATCAGATCTGTTTCGATAGTGACGGTCTTTTCTTCGGCGACAGGTTCCTGAATCCGGGATTCCCGCGTCCGGGGTTCCGCGGGAACCTGAATTTCTTCCGCCCGATCTTCTTCCGGCGGAGACTGTACGGCAATTTCGTCCGCGGCGTCGTTCACAACAATATCATCCGGGACGTTTTGGGAAGGAAGCACGGGGCCTGTCTCGACAATATCCGGAGCGGAGTTCGAATCACCGGCGTTTTGGACGGTTTCCTGTTTTTCGGGCGGATAAAGATAATTTTGGAGGAAGTAAAATCCAATAAATATCACCGTTGAAAGCGCTACAAAAAGTACAGTTTTCTTTTCCATTAGGAATCCTGTTAATTAAGGTACCGGATCATAGCCCCCTTTACGCAAAGGATGGCATCGTAAAATCCGTTTAATAGCCAAATAAGAGCCCTTAAGGGCGCCGTATTTCCCGACAGCCTCCATCGCGTAGGATGAACAAGTCGGATAATAACGGCAGCTTCTGGGAAGATAGGGCGAAACAGCTTTTTTATAAAACCAGATAACCGAAAGAATGGCCTTTCGTATCATGAAAGACCGGCCTTTGCGAACAGGCTTTTAAGCTGTCTCATCCGCCGGGATAAGCAGGGCTTTTGGGA
>JAIROH010000035.1 GCA_031257595.1 Treponema sp.
GTCAAAGCCGATAATGGATATATGAACAAACCGGTTTTTTTCCTTTTAATTCTTTGCCTTTGCCTTCCCGCCGGGGCGGAACAGTTTTTCTACAAATACGAAACAGGCAACAAGTACCGGATTGTCTCGGTGGTTAACGAAGATGTGTATGTTAACCGGCGTTTCAGTCACAGGGCGCGGATACTGAACCGCAGCGCCGTCGAGATAGGGGAAGTAACAGGAGACACCGCCGAATACAAGGCCAATTTTCAGACCGCGGAACAGATAATTGAAGGGGGCGGCAGTTTTCAATGGTCGATGGAATATGATTCCGTTTTCGAGCAGGACAAATTCGGCCGCATGATCATAGACGACCGGTACTATATGCCCGTGGTTCGTAATGTGCCGGTATTTCCCGACAGGGACCTTAAAGAAGGCGAAGCCTGGACCGCCGAGGGTCACGAGATGCACGATTTCAGGACTTCGTTCGGCATTGAGGATCCCTACCGGATACCGTTCGAGGCAAACTATGTCTTTTTGGGGAACAGGGTATGGAAGGGCAAAAGTTATCCGGCGTTCTCGGTTTCCTATCGGATTTTTTATGAACCGCAGGCCGTCCCCGGAAAAGTATGGCCGCGCCGGATCATGGGCGCGTCGGATCAGATTGTATACTGGGATACGGAACTTGGACAGGCCGTCGCCTACGACGAGACTTTTCGCATGGTGTTTGAACTTTCAAGCGGCTCAACGGTTGAATACCGGGGCAGGGCCGAAGCGGAAATCATCGAGTCGGAAATAATGAAAAAAGAAGAGGTAGCCCGGGAAATCGCCAATGAAATCGCGAAGCTCGGCATCGACGACACTTCGATACGGATAGTGGATGAGGGGATAACCATCAGTCTTGAAAACATACAGTTCCAGTCCGATTCCGCGATACTGCTCGAAAGCGAGAAAACAAAACTTGACAAAATAGGGGAAATACTGCGCATGTACCCCGACAGGGACGTTCTTGTCGGCGGCCATACGGCGCTGGCGGGAACCGCCTCCGGCAGGCAAAGGCTTTCCCTGGAGCGGGCCACGGCCGTCTCCGACTACCTTATCTCCAAAAATGTCCGTGATCCTTCCCATGTGGTTGTCAGGGGTTACGGCGCCGACAGGCCCGTGGCCGACAACGGAACCGCCGAAGGCATGCGGAAAAACCGCCGGGTAGAAATAACCCTGCTTGAAAACTAAGGACAATAACGAAGCTTCCGATCGGCTTGACGCCGCCGCCCTTGCCGGGCTATGATTTCCTCACCCATGAGTTACGCCGATCCCGCAAAACTTGCCGTTGTGGCCTGCCCCGGAGGGGAGGTTTTTGCCGACGAGGTGATCGTCCACCTTAAAAAGTGTTACCGCCACAAATTCGACAACGCGATAGTGAATCTTTCAAAACGTTATGCCCTGAGTCCCGAAGAAGTAATAAACCGCATCGGTTTTATACATGACGCGGGATCGCTTACGGATCTCGTTGACGGAAAATTCCGTACTCCCAAATTCAAGGTTGATACGCGGTTTACGGTTTTTGCCAACGGAGAAATCAAGGCCGAAATTCTGGAATCGGTGCGGGGAAAAGACATCTATATTGTCGAGGATGTGGAAAATCATCTGCCCCTTACGTTTTACGGCGGCCTCAAGAGGACCCTGTCGGTAAACGATCACATTATGACGATTTTTGTTACCGTCGACGCGGTAAAACAGGCCGGAGCGCGCCGCGTTACGCTGGTAATTCCCAACTATCCGTATTCACGGCAGCATAAACGGAAAGGCAGGGAAGGACTTACCGCGAGCCGTATCGGCATTATCCTTGAAACCCTCGGAGTCGACCGTATTCTTACGCTGGACATCCATTCCCGCGAGATTTGTAATTCGTTCCGCGGTATGGGGCTTGAAAACCTCCACGCGAGTTATCAGATTATCCGGCAGCTTTCAAAAATGCCCGAAATCGTCGAGGACAATTTTGTCGTGGTGTCCCCGGATACCGGCGCCGTGGACAGGAATAAATTTTATGCGACGACCTTCAAAAAGCCGCTTGCCCTGCTTTACAAGGAGCGGGATTATTCAAGGATCAGCAAGGACGCCCTTGAAAACAACATTGCCGAGATAAAGCTTCTTGGAAACGTAAAAGGTAAAACGGTCTTTATGGCCGACGATATTTTGGGAACAGGAGGCACCCTGCTTAAAGCAATGAGATTTCTCAAAGAGCAGGGGGCGAACAAGGTAATCGCCGCCGTCAGCCTCCCGCTTTTTTCCGGCGACGCCATCGGTTACTTTAACGACGCTTACAAACAGGGGCTTTTTTACCGGATCATCGGAACCAACGCGATTTTTCACGAAGAGCTTCTGAAACGGGAATGGTACATTTCGGTAAGTGTCAGTAAGCTCTTTGCCAGAACCATATCCAGGCTTTATCAGGATATGTCGGTAAGTTCTCTTTTGGATAACCGCGAGGTGATTGAAAAGCTTCTTGCGGAAAGCAATGAACCTTCCGGCTGCGAAAACTAACGCCATAATACTCTGCGCCGATATAGGAACAAGTTCCCTCAAGGCGGCCTTTATCGACACAGGCGGGAAACTTTTTGCCTTCAGCCGGAAAGCCTATGCCGGCGCGGCCCCGGACTGCTGGCGCGCGGCGTTTTTCGGGGCGCTGGAAAGCATCGCCTCCCAATGTCCCGGCCGCGCCGATGCCGTCGTTATTTCCGGCAACGGCCCGACCCTGGTTCCTGTCCTCGCCGACGGGACAAGCGCCGCGCCCCTTTACTGGTTTTCCGTGCTGGGGAAGGCAAAAGCGGAAAACGGCAAGGTGGGAAACAGCAAGGGTTTTTCCGTCGGGCCTTCCCTTTTTTTGCCCAATGTCCTGGCCTGCAAAAACCATGATCCGGAAACTTTCAAAAAAACAAAACTGTTTTTGTCTTCCCAGGAATGGCTTTCGTTTTCCCTCGGCGCCGATCCGGTAACCGTACTTTCCCAGGAAGCGTACCGGCCGTTTTATTGGGACGAACAGCAGTGCGAAAAAGCCGGCCTCGGTATGGAGACATTCCCTCCGTTTACGCCGATGGGTTCTGTCATCGGCGGCGTCCGGGCCTCCGCCGGTGTCCCGGCTTCCGTTCAAACGGTACTGCCTGAAGGAACGCCGATCCTCGCCGGAGGCCCCGACTTTATCATGGCCCTTTTGGGGAGCGCCGTTATTGAGCCGGGGATGATCTGTGACCGGGCGGGCAGTTCCGAGGGAATAAACCTCTGTGTTGACAAAACCGGCTTCGACCGGATACGGGGGATTTCCGCCGAAGCGGGAATACGGCTGCTGCCCCATGCCCGGAAAGGGCTTTTTAACGCCGGGGTTGTCATCAGCGAATCCGGTTTCCTGTTTGAAAAATACCGCCGGGATTCCGGCCAGGCGGATAAACCCTATGGGGTTTTGATGGAAGAGATAGCCGCCGACAAAACACACCCTGCCCGGGCCGTGCTGGATGTGATGGCTTTTCAGGTAAAAGCGGCGCTTGAAAAACTCCACGACACCGGTTTAACGCCGGATTCCGTTCAGATGGTTGTTTCCGGCGGCCAGGCAAAAAGTCCGCGGTGGAACGCGATGAAGGCGAAGAAAACCGGCGCCGTTCTTCTTGTGCCGGAAATCCCCGACGGGGAACTTGTCGGCGATGCCGTACTGGGGGCGCTGTACCTGGAAGCCGTCCGCGGCCGCGCCGGCACACCGGTACGCGGCGATCCGCCGGGCGTTTTTCCCGACCCGGAACGGCTTATAGAAAGCGCCCGGCGCATGGTACGGATAAAGGAACGCTACGAGCCGTAAAGAACCCTGGTATCCAAAAGGGTCATACCCAAGAACACGCTGTTTGTGTTATGATCAATAGCTATGCAAAAGCTGGAAATCTTTGCCTCCGCCATTGCCGGAATCTGTTCCCGCAGCCTTGTGGTTCCCGAAAAACCCCTGCGCTGGGTCATCGTCGCAAACCCGAAAGCCGGTGGATTTACGATCAATTCCCGCTGGAAAAAACACAATGTAGTTCTTCAAGAGGCGCTGAAGAGGGTACAAAAAAATCTCCGGCACAGGGACGCCCGGCCGTCGGATTACGCCATGCCGACCGGGCCGTTCGGCCTTGTCCCCACCGCCGGTCCCGGCCATGCCGGTGAAATTGTCTCCGCGATTCTTGACGAAGCCGCCGGGAACCCGGAAGCGTTTTACCTCGTGATCACCGCCGGCGGAGACGGGACAAGTCTTGAGGTTTTACAGACGCTTTTTGCCGCTCCGCCGGATCCGCGTTCCCGTTTCGCCGTCCTCAGGCTCCCTCTGGGAACCGGAAACGATGGCGCCGACTCGCCTGATTTGTTGAAAGCCCTGGACTTGCTTGTCAATCCGTCAAAACCGGAAAAAACAGGCGGCGTCCGGCTTTCCACGGCGACAGGCAAAACATGGCCTGACGGAAAGCCTTTTCTTGCGTTCAATATTCTTTCGGTGGGGCTTGACGCGTTTGTCACCCACATGACCAATAAGATGAAGGGAAAATTTCCCGGCGACTCCTACAAACTTTGGGTTGACATCGCCGCTCTCTTTTACGACAGGCTCTACAGGGTTGGGCCGCTTTCCGTCAAAGGTTACGACGAACAGGGCAGGGAAGTGATGAACGTTACGGAAAAAACGCTCCTCTGCGCGATGGGCGTAAGCGGCCGTCGTACCTACGGTTCGCGAAAAAAAATTCTTCCCGACGACAGGAATATCTGCCTCGTAAAACAAATGTCCGTTTTCCGCAAACTTGCCATCAAGGGCCTCTTTACGTCGGGGGAACATATCCACAAGCCCGAGTCGGTTATGGGAAACGCGGTAAAACTGGTAATCAACGGGGAAAATCCGATTCTCGCCCAGATGGACGGGGAAACGGCGCTGCTTCAAAAAGAAGACTTTCCGGTTGTGATGGAATTAACGGAAAAGGCGATTCAAAAACTTGCCGGTACAAGCGGGCTGTAACATCTAATCAGCGTTGCCTGAAATTTGCGTCCTGTACCCTTTCACCTGCCGGCGCCCAGTAATACAGCGTTGAAGCCCGCCCGGTAAATGCACGCGAAACATTGGGTGCGGCATATCCGGGCGGGCAACACGGCGTAAGGCTCGGCCAAGGCAACACTCATTTGAGAATCTGATTTAATACCCCGTGGAGGCTTATTTTACCGCCTCGAAGCCTTGTTTCAGATCGTCGATAATGTCGTCGATATGTTCGGTTCCGATGGAGAGCCTCACGGTGTTGGGCTTGATCCCCTGTTCCAGCAGCTCTTTTTCTTCCACCTGGGAATGGGTCGTGGAAGCCGGATGGATTACAAGCGACTTTACGTCGGCGACATTGGCAAGGAGCGAGAAAAGCTCCAGCTTTTCGGTAAACAGTTTTGCCTTGTCGGCGCCGCCCTTGATTTCAAACGTAAAGATCGAAGCGCCCCCTTTGGGAAAGTATTTTTTGTAGAGGCTATGATCCCGGTGATCGGGCAGGGCCGGATGGTTCAGTTTTTCAACCTGGGGATGGCCCTTGAGGAATTCCAGTACCTTGAGGGTGTTTTCCACATGCCGCTCGACCCGCAGCGACAGGGTTTCAAGGCCCTGGAGGAACAGGAACGCGTTAAACGGAGAAAGGGCCGAGCCCGTATCGCGGAGCAGCGTGGTCCTGGCCTTGATGATGTAGGCAAGGTTCCCCACGGCCTGGGTAAACACGACCCCGTGATAGCTGGGGTTGGGCTTTGAAAGGCCGGGAAATTTGTCGTTTTGGGCCCAGTCGAATTTTCCGCCGTCTACGATCACGCCGCCTATCGAGGTTCCGTGGCCGCCGATAAACTTTGTCGCCGAATGGACGACAATGTCTACGCCGTATTCGATCGGCCGCAGAAGGTAGGGAGTGGCAAAGGTGCTGTCCACGATAACGGGGATTCCGTGTTTGTGGGCAATGGCGACGACCGCTTCAATATCGACAATGCTGGCGTTGGGGTTTCCGATGGTCTCGAAAAAAAGCGCCTTGGTATTGGGCTTTATGGCTTTCTCGAAATTTTCAGGCTTGCTGCCGTCTACAAAACTCACCTCCACGCCGGTATCTTTCAGGGTGTTGGAAAAAAAGTTGAAGGTGCCGCCGTAGATCTGGAAATCCGAAACGATATGATCCCCGGAACGGGTGATGTTCTGGATCGCGTAGGTGGTGGCGGCGGCGCCCGACGACAGGGCCAGCGCGCCGACGCCTTTTTCCAGGGCGGCTATACGCTGCTCGAACACGTCCCAGGTCGGATTCATAATCCGCGTGTAGATGTTTCCCGTTTCGGTCAGGGCGAAACGGTCCGCCGCCGACTTGGAACTGGGAAACACGTAAGACGTGGTCTGATAGATTGGCACCGCCCGTGCGTCCGTAGCGGGATCCGGCTTTTCCTGGCCCGCGTGGACCTGGATGGTTTCAAAAGCCCATTTTTCTCTTGACATAGATTGCTCCTTTTCAGGGTTTATT
>JAIROH010000250.1 GCA_031257595.1 Treponema sp.
CGGCGGAAAATTTCGTCCCGCTCATCCTCGCTTTGCCCGCCGCGCAGCAGGGCGGGAACAAAGCCCCTGGAACGAAGCCGCTTTTCCTGATCCGCCATTAACGACAGTATCGGGTACAATACCAGCGTCGCCCCTTCCAAAAGCATCGCGGGAAGCTGAAAGCAGAGGGATTTTCCCG
Source organism: Treponema sp. (assembly GCA_031257595.1). Taxonomy (GTDB): domain Bacteria; phylum Spirochaetota; class Spirochaetia; order Treponematales; family Breznakiellaceae; genus JAIROH01. Next base: position 179 of record JAIROH010000250.1, read on the forward strand.
CCCCTGTGGGAAGTATCACAATTTGACGGCCCGCCCTGTCTATGGTTTCAGGCGGAACGGGCGTTTCCTCCGCCGTTTCGGAAATTCCGGCGGGGGTCTTCAGCGCCTCAAAGGCTTCGAGTATGTTTGAAATAACGAGCCGTTGATACGGGAAAAGGTAATCAAGACCGAAAAACCGCTTTGCCGCCCGGCTTAAAAGATCACCCTCCGCTTCATTAACGCCGGCTGTTTTGCCAGCCGCTTGATCAACGCCGGCCGTTTCGTCCGCGTCAACAAAAAAATCCATGTCCGCCTCCTTATGTTATAAGGGCGCGAACGTGGATTTTGCTTTAATAGAGCGGAACGTTTTTTCCGCCAGCGCTTCCTTAGAAAGCGTAACCTGCCGTGATCGTCAGGGCCATTTTCATCCTGTTGTCGTAATCGTCGAAGCCCAGGTTCATAATGTTATACTGGAAACCGATTCCCCCAAAAAGGCCCGGCACTTTGGCGGTCGTAACTTTCAGCCCCGCCTTCAGCATCACGGCAAGGGGAAAACCTTTCGGTTCGCCGGACTCATCCATGAACTTTTCATAATCCTTGTCGCTCTGATAGTCAAAACCGCCGAAGAAATACGGCATAAGACCGATATTGCCGGGAAAGAACTCCCCGCGGTAACCGATAAAAGCGCCGATGGTCCAGAAATCGGGCCCCGCGAAGTACGCCTGGGCGCCCATATACCTCAGATACTCAATCGAAACGTACAGGGCGGCGGGCGCTTTGTCGAAAAGATACGCGTAACCGGCTTCAACGGTAAAGTCGCTGTCGGTGCGCAAAGCGGCCTTGTTCTTTTGTTTCGTCTCTTTTTCAGCCACGAAATCTTTATTTCCCGCGGCAAATTCCCCAAAGGTTCTAATCCGCCAGGCCCCGTATTCGCGGATCCATCCGGAACTGATATCTTTTCCGTTTATTGTGAAGACAACGGTATAGTCTTCTCCCGAACCGGAAATTTCCTTGACGGCGGCTTTAATCGCCCCCTGGCCCCGCATGTTACTTTCAATCGTCCAAGCTACCGCGTAGCCCATGGCCCCGACGACACTGTCTTCGCATTTGTCGATAAAACTCTGCCGTACCGTCCGGGGCGCTTTTTCCAAAAGTTCCGACATGGCGTATTCGGCGTTTTCGCCCACGCAGGCGGAAGAAAGGAATCCGGCGATGTGGGGATACACCGCCCTGTTTGCGCCAAGCCCCCCGGTAAATTCCGAAAGCCGCTTGTCCAGCGCTGCCCGCCACGTCTCGCTCGCGGGATTCAGGGCGGCGTTTATGAACTCCCGCGTCGTGTTTACCGGTATCGCATAATTCGCCGCCTGCCGCCACAGGGCGCTGAGGGTATTGACGCCCGCCACCGCGTATCCGGCGGGAACGTTCTGCTGGGGAACAAGCAGGGGGCCGCCGGAATTGCCCGGATCAACCTGGGCGGTATGCTGGATAAACGGCCCCATAAGCGTTTCATCGCTGATGCTTTTGGGGAAACGGGCAATCGCGTTGGAAACCATTCCCCTTCCGAACTGCCACAATGTCGTAATCCCCATGCCCGGAAAACCCGCCGAATACACATCCTCGCCTTCTTCGACAGGCCTGGCAAGAAACGCAAGGCCCCTGTCCACGGGCTTGTCGTTCTGGGCAAAGGCCAGCAGGGCAAGGTCCGTTTCCTCATCGGCGGCGATGATTTTAAGGCCGCTGTAGGTTTTCTTGAAACCGTCCTGGCGCTCAAACGTGATGGAAAGGGTATACGACTGGGCGATGACATGGTAATTGGTAACAACATAGTTGATTCCCGATGCGTCGCTGATAACAAAACCCGAACCGGTAGCCCCTTGCAAAAAAAGTTCGATACCTTTTGCGGCATCGCTTTCCCCTTTTTTGTCAAGATCGGCCCTTGTCTTCTCAAAGTACGAAACGATGTCGGGATGGTAGGTTTGATTGATAAGCCCTACATAGTCGCGCAGGGCCGAGGTCTGGGCAAACGCGGAACAGCACACCGTAATCAAAACAACAAACAATACGCAGCGTCGATTCATCCGCAGCTCCTTCTTTTCATTTGGTTAAAACGTTCCAAGCTTCCAGCTCTTTAGTATCTTGCTCTCGTCGGCGCTTCCGGGGGTGGCGGTTTGTGACGCGTAACCCCAGACCGCCACGCCGTATTCGGTATCCTTGAAGAAACCCTGGGACTTCGTGTAAGCGGCGACGGTGTACTCTTTCCCCGCCTCAAAAGTAAAGCGCAGCTCTATATCATCGGCCTTGATGTTGAGTATAGAACGCCCCCGGTCGATAACCATCCAGAAATTAAACAGTATCGACGTTTCCCCCGCCGGCAGGGTAACCTTGTTTATCCGCAATTTTCCGTTGGGGTACCAGGCTTCTCCAACGGGGATGCCGTTATACTCTCGCACGTAAATCGTGTCGCTGAATACAACAAACGCGGTTTGCTCAGGGGGGAGGGACTCGTCGTATACTATCTCTTTCGCCGACATCTGCCTGGCTATTGAACTACAGCCGAAAACCGTCAACGCGGCGCAAAGAACCATCGCGCATACGGCATGTTTTTTTATCATCGTACTACTCCTTATTCCAAAACCGTTCTTCCGGATTCCGGGAACGGGAAGAAATCGTATTCGTCCCAGTCCTTTTTTACATCCATACTCCAGAGCAGAAGCCCCAGCTTGCCGTCCCGTTTCCATCCGTAAAGCGCAAATCGGTCGCCGGCCCTGAAATTCCAGACGAAAGAGCTACTGCCGTTGTAGATGCCGCTACTGGTACTAAGCTTGTTAAGATCCAGCGTAAAAACGGTTTCGCCGGGCGGCAGAAAGACAAGGGCCTTTTCGCCCCAGTCCACAGACACCCCGTTGTAGCTGGTTGCGCTGAGGCCGGCGCCAAAGAACAGCTCAACGCTTTCTTCTCTGGGCAGACTTTCGTCCCAGTAGTGTATGTTCTTGGTGTAGTTTTCGGCATTGATCGGATAAGAATAACAGGAACCGAATACCAGCGCCGCCAGTACCGCAATAACAACAAAAAACGGCTTTTTTACGTGGTTGATCATACAACCCTCCTTACGCGGTCTTTCCCGCCGTCAAATATACCAGGCGCATACGTGCCGGATTGGCGTCTGAGGTTTCCCCCTTCTGTTTTTCTTATGATATACTGCGCTCGGCACCGGAC
>JAIROH010000065.1 GCA_031257595.1 Treponema sp.
TAAATCGGGATATTTTTGCATAAGTATGCAAAAATATCCACAAGTGCAACAGGCTCCTAGTGTTCTGTCCAAAACAAATGCTAACAAACCAATATCCATGCCGCTGATTATCGAGGCAGGCACACGAAAAAGTCCGGGGGGCCTGTCCGCAAAAATCCGCCCCGGAACAAGTCCGGCCCGGTTTTTGCGGACACCCCGTGCCGCTTTTTCGTAGGTGTACCTGCCAAAAACCCCGGCGGCATGGATATTGACAGTATTCATATTTTGTTTTTGCCAAAACCATCAGAGTGGGCTTTTGCTTACAGAAGAGGGTCTTGTCTATATCTGTCTAGGACAGAACACTAGGATGTAGGAGGAGAAAAATGAAAAAAACACGGAAACCCTGTCTGCCGGCGCCCTGGTATCCCCGTGATCCCGAAGAAGCGGCGAATTTTCTTAAACTGTCCGGGCAGGTAAAGTCCGCGGAGAATGTTTCCGCCGCCGTTGCTCCCCACGCGGGTTGGTACTATTCCGGCGCCCTGGCCGCGCGGGCCGCCGCTGCCCTGAGCGGCGGAACGGCGGATACGGTTGCGGTACTGGGGGGTCATCTGCCGGGAGGCGTTAAACCCCTCTTTGCGATGGAAGACGGATGCCTTACCCCGTTTGGGGAAATGGAAATAGATACTGAACTCAGGGAACTGGTGAAAGATAGTGTTGGCGGGGAGGAGGATCTCTGGGCCGACAACACCGTGGAGGTGCTTCTTCCAATCGTAAAAAACTTTTTTCCCGCGGCAAAGCTCCTTTGGGCGCGGTTTCCGGCGGGGTTATCCTCGTATCAGACAGGAAAAATTCTCGCAAAAACGGCTTTGTCACTGGGAAGGCGGATAAAAGTCCTGGCCTCCACGGATCTTACCCATTACGGTCCCGGTTACGGCTTTAACCCCAGGGGATCCGGCGCCGCCGCGATGGAATGGGTTAAAACAGTCAATGATCGCCGGTTTATAGAGGCGGTTATTGACGGAGATCCGCGGGAAATACTGAACAGGGCGGAACGGGAAAGGTCGGCTTGCTCGGCCGGGGCCGTGCTGGGCGCCCTGGGTTTTGCCGAAGAAACGGCCGGGGAAAAGAAGCCGGAGGGAGAATTGCTTGACTACCGGACCAGCGCCGACGTTACAGGCGATCCGGGCGGTTCCTTTGTCGGATATATGGCGTTTTGCTGGCATTAGGGCATATGCGCCCGTACCCTGAACAGGGAAGCGCCGGATGCCTTTGCGTTACCACAGGACGGCGGCAACCCCCGCTCGAGCTAGACGGTCGTCACCTTCTCCTGCGCAGACTCTGGTCTGGCCGTTACCTACGGACGCCGTATGCTCTTCACAGGGGAATGTCTTATACCAAACAAAGGCGTCCGGCAATCTGCCGTGACGGGCGCATGTACATGTATCACCCCCGGCGACATGCGTTTTGACGCTATTTGTTCTTTGATTCGCAAGCGGGGTCCATACCCCGGAGCCCTGCTCCGGCTGAAACAAAGCAACGCTTACAAAAATAATGAAAAGATTCAACCAAAAAATGGTCAAATTGTTGAATTCTTCTCCGCTATCACCCGATACCCAATGACAATTTGACCATTTTTTACCTAACTTCCCCTTTTTTTGCGGTAATTCTCAGGTATCCTACAGGTGAAAAGACACCCGTTAAAGTCAGCGCGGGGTGGCGGTGGAAAGAATATGGGGGAGGGGCCCCGTGTTCTTTCCACTGCCAGGCCCCCCGATAAATTTTTTAGGCGTCTTTTGGATTTTCGAAATAGTTAAACTTTGAATTACTGTTTTTGGAACGATTTTCATTGAACAAAAAGATTTTTTCCTGTATTATTGCACTTATACTATTGTGATTGTGAGGATTTTAATACATGTTGGATATCGGTCCGATTCACCGAACTGAATATGAGTTGGGCGGAGACCGATCAGAGCCTGTTTGTGTCGCGGAAGCTCCGGGGCGGATTCATTACATGGGGGAACATGGCGAAAACGGCGCCGGTTTGTTCCTTTCGTCGGCCATTGACAGGACAATTCGCGTTTCGGTAAGTGTCCGTAAGGATAATTCCCTCCGTTTTTTCGCCGCGGATATAGGTGAGCGGAAGCGTACGACTCTGGTAAATCTGAAATACAAACGGGAAGACCGGTGGGCGAACTATATCAAGCTGGCAATTCATATTTTTGCCGAACTGGGATATCCGGTAAAGGGCCTTAATTTTACCGTTTCGGGGGATATTCCCCAGCAGATAGGGTTGGCCTCGTCTACCGCGATAGAAGTTGCCGCCGCGGTGGCGTTAAAAGGCTATTTTAAGGCTCCGATTCAGGAAAATGAGCTTATCCGGCGTCTGGTCAAGGCCCAGGCGGATTTTTTTGGAAAAGAATCCGGTCCCGTGGACTACCTTATCGCCTTTTCGGCCCGTAAAAACCATTTTTTGGTTGTTGACGAGGCTACCCTGGAGGTAAAACGGATCAAATCCCCGTTTTCCCGGTATAGATTTCTTCTTATGGATTCAAGGGTTCCGCGTCTTGGCGTGGACGAAGAATTACAGCAGCGCAGGCTTGATACCCGGAAAGGCCTGGAAATGCTTTCGCGGAAAAGACAGGGGGCGAGCTTTAGGGAATTTGCGTCCGGCGATCTGCTTGAGTCAATGGGGTCGCTCCCCGAAGAGATCCGCCGCCGATCCCTTCATGTGGTCGAGGAAATACGGCGGATTGGTGAAATGACGGAAGCCCTGAAAAAGGCCGAATACGAGGAAATATCCAGGCTTATTTATCATTCCCATGAAAGCCTGCGGGATCTCTACGAAGTCTCTTGTCCCGAAATCGACTGGCTTGTCAAACGCGCCCAGGAAACCGAAGGAGTGCTCGCTTCCCGCATGACGGGCCTGGGATTCGGCGGTTGTACCTATACGATACTCAGGGAAAACGCCGGGGAAGAGTACCGGCGGCGGCTGGAAGACTACGAGAGGATATTCGGTTTTCGCCCCCTGGTTTACGAAGTCCGGCTTGCCGCCGGCGCCAGGGTTGTTCAGGCCAAGGCATAGCGATGGGCGACTCAAAAGACTTGCTTGAAGAGGGCATTAAACTTTTTCGCTTAAACCGCTGGGAGCCGGCTTTGGCGGAGCTGCTCAAGGTTGATACGGACGGCTTTTCGGCGGAAGAAACCGCTGATCTGGCCTACTACCTGGGGCTTTGCTACACCAAGCTGAAACGCTACGACGACGCCCTTTTGTACCTGGAACAGGTTGTTACCTCTTCCCCGGATCCCCTGCGGCTGTACCAGTGCCGGATGACCCTGGCCTATATCTACGTGACAACCGGCCGTTCCAAACTCGCCGAATTTGAACTTGGACGGCTTGTGGAAGGCGGTTTTGAATCCGTGCAGATGTACACAACCCTGGCCTATGCGGCATGGTCCCAGCGCCATTACCAGAAGGCCGTAGACTACTATGAAAAAGCCCTCGAACTGGATGAAAATAGCCCTACGGCCCTGAACGGTCTTGGGTATATCCTCGCCGATTCGGATCTGGATGTACTCAAAGGCTTACGGCTCTGCCGTAAGGCGGTGGACAAGAAACCCCAAAGCGCGGCTTATCTTGATTCGCTGGGATGGGCGTATTTTAAAAGCGGCGACACGGCCGAAGCCCGAATTTGGCTCAGAAGAGCCCTGGATATGGCTCCCCATCACAAGGTAATACGAGAGCATATGAAAATCGTGGTCGCCGACTAAAAAAGGAGAGGGGAAAGTGGCAAACAGACACGTCTTTTTCGCCGTCC
>JAIROH010000072.1 GCA_031257595.1 Treponema sp.
CCAACGTCCCCGAACAGGACGGCAGCGTTTTGACGCTTACAACGGGGATTATGGACGGAAAGGACATCGCTTTACTTTTTAACACCCTGTCGGTATATTCTAACTGATATGCCTACCTATGAATACGAGTGTAAAAGCTGCGGACACAGCTTTGAAGCCTTCCAGAGCATGAGTGACGCGCCGTTACGGGATTGTCCCCAATGCGGCAAAGAAGTGCGAAGGCTTATTAACGGCGGAACCGGGGTTATCTTTAAGGGTTCGGGTTTTTATGTAACCGATAAAAAAGCCGGGGCTTCCAAAGACAGTAAAAAGTCCGGCGATAAAAAACCCGACGATAAGAAGCCCGGCGGCGAAAAGCCGGATTCGGCCTGCGCTTCCTGCGCCGCGGCCTCCGCGTGTCCCTCCGCTCCCGCCGGAGGCGCGCCTTCCACGGGAAACGCCGGGGCGGGATCTTCCGCGGCCAAAGCCGCGGGCTGATGAACCTCTCCGCTTGGGTGTCAAACCCCACTGCGAATGAACCTCTCCGCCCGGGGACCTAAACCCCATTGCGAATGAAAGGCAGCGCCCGTTTTTTCTGCGAAAACTGCGGTACCGAGGTAAACCGCGATACCGGGCGCTGCCCGTCCTGCGGCCGTATCTTCGCTTCCGTACGTTGTCCGGCCTGCGGCTTTACCGCCGCCGAATCGCTGTTTAAGGAAGGCTGCCCCGTCTGCGGTTACTGCGCCCCGGCGGAAGATACGCGGACACCGGGGAACGCGCCGGCCTGGCCGCTCCCGCCATCCAGGGGCAAAACCGGACGCCGGACGGCATATCCGGGGGAACGAAAAAAATCTTCCGGATGGTGTGTGGTTTCCTCGCTTCCCCTGGGGGTTTATGTTCGGGCTGTTTTTGCGCTGGCGGCCGTAGCCGCGGCGTTTTTCGTGCTTTGAACGGAGATTGGGGCCGGGTTCCCGCATGCGGCGCAGTAATAGCGGCCTTGTGAATCGCGAAACTCCAGTCCGGCAAGGGAGCTTTTGTAGGGCGGGAAACCGTAGCGGGGACTGCGGCAGACCAGGACAGCGCCGCAGGCGGGACAGACCGTATCCCAAAATTCAGCCGCCCGTTCCGGGCGGAAAGCCGGCGGCGCCGCGTTTCCGATATAAATAAAATTACGCAGCCGGGGATGCCTGTCCGCGGCGCGCCGGGCAATTTGGAGCAGGGCGCCGGGTTTTGTGGGCGGGGCGTCCCATTTCCAGTCCGGGTGATAGGCCGAAAGATGCCAGGGAATCCCCTGGGCCCGCGGGCCGGTTTCGGTGGAGCCGCCGGCTTCGGCGGAAAGGCCGGTTTTGCCGGAAGCGCCGGTTTCCGGGGAAAGCCCCGCGATAAAGGCCGCCGTATCGTCGAGTTCCTCTTTACTGTCGTTCAGGCCCGGCACGACAAGGGTGGTGATTTCCAGGTGTACTCCCAGAGTGACGGCGATGCGGATAAAGTTCAGTACGGCCCGGAGATCTCCGCCGAGTATTTTTGCGTAAGTTTCGGCGGAAAAACTTTTCAGGTCTATGTTGGCGGCGTCGGTAAGGGCAAGCGCTTCCGAAGCGGGCCCTTCGTTGATACAGCCGTTGCTTACCAGGATATTGGCGATTCCGGCGTCGCGGGCTTTTTCCATGCAGTCGAGCAGGTACTCAAAATGAACCAGCGGCTCGGAATACGTGTAGGCGATCTGTCCGCAGAGCGATTCGGCGGCTTCTTTTACAAGTTCGCCGGGAGAAATCCCGCGGCTCGGCGCATCGGCGGCCTGGGATATATGCCAGTTTTGGCAGAACGGACAGCGGAGGTTACATCCGGCAAATCCCACCGAAAAAACGGAAGAGCCCGGCCTCCAGTGGTACAGGGGCTTTTTTTCGATTGGATCCACAGCCAGGGCGGTGATGTATCCGCGGCGGGAATCAACGGTCCCAAAGCGGGCAGGGTTATCCAAAACGCCGGCAGAGACGGAAACGCCGGAACGTACCCGGCAAAATCCTGTTCCGTTCTTCTCAACGCCGCAGCCGCGCGGACAAAGCCCGCAATTATTCAATGAGGATACGCCCCTTGCGATCTCTGGTTTTGTTGACGAACTGAATCGGGTCCTGTACCTCAAAGGGTTCAAGCAGCACTCCCCGCGCACCGCGGCGGACCCAAATTCTCACCAGGGGTATGCCCGCCCCGTCTTCCGTTACCGCCTGGGGTATATCCTCTACAAAAAGAACATCGGCCGTTTTGAATTCCATCAGTGATGGATTAACCCCCAGCGGATCGTAGACCAGCAGCAGTTTGTTTTTTTCCGAAGGGTGAGCGCGGGGATAACCGGTAAAAGGCACCGCGTTTTTCGGCGGCCCCCCGGAAAGTTTTACGATGTCCTTAATCGGCAGGGTTTCGGGTACTTTTGATTTCATACACGTTTCCTTGTTTTAAATATATACGATCCGGAATGAAGAGTGAAGCGACAAAGAACGGCTGGATTTTACACGCTCCGTATTATATGGTATAAACAACACATGAAGATATCGTTGCCGTATTTGGATAAAACGTTTTCCCTGGAATTCCCCGATGAAAACCTTCTGGCCGTGGCGGAACCAAACGAGTACAAAACGGAAGGCGCTGCGGAAGAATTGATCGCGGAAGCCCTGGCAAAGCCATACGGACCTGCCGCGGCTCCGGCGGCCGGGGGGATGTCCGCGGTCCCAGGCACAAGCCTCGCGGAATTTTTACGCGGAGGGCGGCGGATCCTCATCATCATTAACGACGCCACGCGCCCCACGCCCACAGAGGCGATTCTCGCCGCGCTGCTCCCCGTCTGCGGGGAAACCGGCATCGGCGCCGAAAACCTCAGCCTGCTTGTGGCTACCGGCGCGCACCGGGCGCCGACCGAAGACGAGTACAGGCAGATCCTGGGACGTTTTTTTGAAAGGCTCCGTCCCCGGTGTTTTTACCACGATGCCCGCAAAGATGACGATATGATCGATATCGGGACCACCCGGAACGGTACGCCGATGCTGCTTAACAGGCGGCTTTTTGAGGCGGACAGGATCATCGCCACAGGCAGCGTGGAACCCCATTATTTTGCGGGCTTTACCGGCGGACGCAAGGCCTTTCTTCCCGGCATCGCCGCGTATAAAACCATTGAGGCCAACCACAGGCAGGCCCTTTCCCCAAAAGCCCACTCCCTCGCGCTGGAAGGAAATCCGGTACACGAAGACATGATGGATGCCCTTCCGCTGATCAAGGCGCCGGTGTTTTCGGTAATGACCGTTCTTGACAAGGAACAGGGAGTCGCCGCGGCAACGGCCGGCGATCTTATGGCTTCATTCTACAAAGCCGTGGAAATCGCCCGGAAAATTTTTTGCGTCGCCGTTTCTTCAAAGGCCGACATCGTGGTTTCCGTGGCAAAGTTCCCGATGGACATCGACCTTTACCAGTCCCAGAAGGCTATCGACAACGGCGCCGTCGCCCTCAAGGACGGGGGAACGCTTATCCTTGTATCAAGCTGCCGGGACGGAATTGGGGACGAGGCCTACGCCAAACTGCTGGCGGCTTCTTCATCCCCCGCCGACGCGATTGAGCGGATAAGGGCGGGCTACAAACTGGGTTATCACAAGGCCGCGAAAATGGCGGAGGTTTCCGGCAGGGCCGTGGTACGGGCCGTGTCGGAACTCAGCGAGGAACGGCTTTCCTCGATGTTTATCAAAAAGGCCGCGACGCCCCAGCAGGCCCTGGACGAAGCCCTTGCCGAAGCGAAGTCCAACGGAAACCCCTGTCCGAAAATCCTTGTGCTTCCCGACGGCTGCGTAACCGTACCCGATCCGGGTTGACGCCCACGGTATATGGGAAGCTTCATTTCCACATTCACCGGAATTTAACGGGTTTCTCATACTCCTTTAGCAATCGCCGGTTATACGTTGGGTAATCTTAACTCAAGAAGGAGTGTTTATGATGAACAACGTAAAAAGACGGAATATTCCGGCATGGATGAAGGGCGGATTATGTATCCTTTTGGTGATGCTTTCCGCCGTGTCGGTATTTGCGAAAGGCTCGGCCGACACAACGGAACGGAACACCGCTACGGCCGGATCGGGACAGGCAAAGTATGTGTTTCTGTTTATAGGCGACGGCATGGCCATGCCGCAGATCAGTTCCACAGAGGTCTACGCCACAGCCAGGTCCTCCAAGGACATCGGCATCACCAAACTGGGATTTACCACGTTCCCGGTGTCGGGGCTTACCACCACCTACGACGCGGGAACCTTTATCACCGATTCCGCTTCGGCCATAACGGCCATTGCCACCGGCAACAAGACCCTGAGCGGCGTCCTCAACATGGATCCGGGAAAAACAAAAACATTCAAGACCATTGCCGAATACTGTCATGAAGCGGGAATGAAAGTCGGCGTGGTGTCTTCCGTTACGCTGGATCACGCTACCCCGGCGGGTTTTTTCGCCAAGGTTCCATCACGGAGCAACTACTACGACATTGAAGTCCAGATGGTACAGAGCGGCTTTGAGTATTTTGCCGGCGGCGGCCTTTTGCAGCCTACGGGCAAAAACAAGGATCAGCGTAACGTACTCGAACTTGCCGGAACGCAGGGTTATACCTGCGTCAATTCCAAAGCGGCTTTTGAAGCGTTAAAGCCCGGCGCCGGCAAGGTTATCGCGATAAACGCCGTTTTACAGGACTCCGGCTCCATGCCCTACGAACTCGACCGTGGAAGCGGCGATCTTTCCCTGGCGGACTATACCCGCAAGGGAATTGAACTGCTGTCGGACAACCCCAAAGGTTTTTTCATGTCCGTTGAGGGCGGAAAGATCGACTGGGCCTGTCATGCCAACGACGCGGGCGCCGCCATTCACGATGTCATTGCCTTTGACAATGCCGTCAAAGTTGCCGTGGAATTTGCCCAGGCTCATCCCAAAGATACCCTTATAGTGATCACCGGCGATCACGAGACCGGCGGCATGACCATCGGTTTTGCCGGAACCGAATACAACACGTTCTTTGACAAGGTGGCCCTTCAGAAAAAATCTTTCATTTCGTTTAACGACGAAGTGCTTGGCCCCTACAAGAAAAACACGCCCAGGGCGCGGGCAAAACTCGCGGATTTGATTCCGGCAATTAAAGAGGCTTTCGGTCTCGATTACAACAACCTTACAAAATTCCAGAAGGAGCAGCTTGAATTCGCCTTCCAGCGTTCCATGGGGGATGAAATCGAGCGGGCTGTCTCTGAGGATCAGTTCCTCCTTTACGGCGGCTACGAACCCCTGACGGTAAAGATCACCCAGATTATGAATCAGACTGCCGGCATAGGCTGGACATCCTACGCCCACACCGGCGTTCCGGTCATGACTTTTGCGATGGGGGTACACCAGGAACTGTTCAGCGGTTATTACGACAATACCGACATCTTCAGGAAGCTTGCTTCCGCGATGAACATAAGCCTTTAAGGTCGTGGCTG
>JAIROH010000077.1 GCA_031257595.1 Treponema sp.
GAAGGCCGCCCGCGGCGTTGATCTCTTCAATCGCCAGCAGCGCGCCGTCCCTGGATTCAGTCCCGTAAAAAGCTACGCTGCCGGAAAGGGGAAATACCGCGCCGATGGCTACCGTATCGTTGCTCTTTTTGGCACAACCCACAATACTCATTGAAAGGACACAACACAGCGCCACTAAAAGCAATAAATATTTCTTCATTTTTTCCTCCTTAAGGATTTTATAAACCGATAATACCGAATATTTATACAGCTGTCCAGTAGGAAAACACGGCTTTATGAATAATTATGCAACAGATACCGGTTTGAGATTCTCCTTGATCCGGGTCAGCATTTCGTCGATATCAAGAGGCTTCCCTACATGTCCGTCCATTCCCGCTTCAAGACACTTTTCCACGTCTTCCCGGAACACGTTGGCGGTCATCGCAATGATCGGAATCCCCATCGGGGCCCCCGATGGGGATTCGGGCGGAGACCCGGACGACGGTGAACCGGAACGGCGTTCGGCCTCAAACGCGCGGATACGCCTTGTCGCCTCATAGCCGTCCATTTCGGGCATTTGAACATCCATAAAAATCATCCCGTACTTTTCGGGATTTTTGACAAAAAGGTCGAGGGCCTCTTTGCCGTTTTCCGCACAGTCTATCGTGATACCCGTAGGCTCAAGCAGGGAAACTACGATCTCCCGGTTAATTTCGATATCTTCGGCCAGCAGAATCGAAAACCCGGAAAAATCGTCGGTTTTGCGTTCCAAATCCCTTTTTGAACCGGAAAAGTCCCTGCCCAGGCATTGATTGATACAGTCCGCTATCGCCGAAGGAAAAAGGGGCTTGGGGATAAACATATCCACCCCGGCCGCCTTCGCCTCACCGGCAATAACGGCCCATTCGGTAGCGGAGATCATCGTTACCACCGACTTTGACCGGGAATCTTCCGCCGAAGAAGCCTTGATTTTCCGCGTCAGCTCTATTCCGTCCATGCCGGGCATTTTCCAGTCGACAAAATAAATGTCGTAATGGCCGTTTCGCTGAACAAGCTCCAGGGCTTCTTCTCCCCCCGCCGCCGTATCACAGCTGACGCCGAAACGTTCGGCAAGTTCCCCGAAATATTCAAGTAGGTTTTTGTCATCGTCCACGACGAGAATTTTCAGGTTTTTCCAGTTGACGCCGGGATTAAGAAGGCTCTGCCGGGTTTCCTCTCCTTTCCCGAGTTTTACGGTAAAACCGAAAGTCGAACCTTTCCCCAATTCAGACTCAAGCCAAATGGAACCGCCCATCATCTCCACAATACGTTTGGAAATGGCAAGCCCCAGGCCCGTCCCGCCGAATTTACGGGAAGTACCGGAATCGGCCTGTTCAAACGACGAAAAAAGCCGCGCCTGCTGTTCCGGGGAGATTCCGATCCCCGTATCGGCGACGCTTATCGCGAGCGTACAGTCCCCGGTTTCGCCCAAAAGCCTCGCCGCAAGATGAATGGATCCGCCTTCCGCGGTAAATTTTATGGCGTTGGAAAGCAGATTGGTGATTACCTGGGAAAGGCGCTGATCGTCACCCACAAGAACCGGGGGAATGTCTTTGTCGATATGCACGGAAAAATTCTGTTTCTTTTCGTCCACACGGAAACTTACGACGCCTACCGTCTTTTGCAGCATTTTTTCAAAATGGAATTCCGTCGGGGAAAGTTCAAATTTATTCGCTTCGATCTTCGACATGTCAAGGATGTCGTTGATCACTCCCAAAAGATGCGCCGACGCGTCTTCTATCTTTTTTAGGCAGTAATCTTTTTTTTCTATATCTTCCGACGCTTTGGCGATGTTTGTCATCCCGATTACCGCGTTCATCGGGGTACGCATTTCGTGGCTCATGTTGGCCAAAAAGTCGCTTTTTGCCCTGCTGGCCCTTTCCGCGGCTTCCCGCGCCGTGTCCCGCTCTTTTTCCCGGAGATCCCTGGCGGCGGCGCCGGCGATAACGCTGGACACGGTACTTACCAGCTGGCGGTCACTGTCCGTCCAGAGCCGGGGCCGGGAACATTCTTCAACGCTCAAGACAGCCCGGAATTTTCCGTCCACGTAAAGAGGCGCCCAGATAAAGGCCCGTACCCCGACGGTCTTCATAATATGATATTGGGGATTAAGATCCACATCGTGACAAAACAACAGGGGCACTTCCGCCGGCTGATCCGCCGGAAAACTCGTCTTGATAAGACCGTTAAGGCCTTTCGCCGCCGGAGCGGTGACAATGGAAGGGTCGGCGCACCACAGGTATTCGGGGCGGCTGGTTTCGGAATTTTCATCCGCTACCCCTACCAACATACGGCTGATCTTGAGGAATTCCCCGGCAAGTCTCAGGGCGTTGTTGATAAGCGACGGTATCGGCTGATCGGAAATGAAACTCCCCGCGAGGGCGGACATAAGTTCCTGCTGCTTAAGCCTTACGGAAAAGATATGTTCGTTCCGTCTGAATATCATAAAACTGCCCAGGCCTCCGGCAATCGTAAAGGCGATTGAAACGACAAGCATGATCGCCAGAAATCTGAAACGGCGCCGGGTACTTATTAACTGTTCGTCGGTAATGTCCACCCCGGCCAGGGCGATTATCTGCCCCTGCCTGTCAAAAACCGGCGCGTACGCGGAAAGGAGGCCCGTGTACCCTTCGGAATAGCTCCCCAGCATCGTGGTTACGGCTTTCCGCTGGTACAACGCCCTTAAAACGGCCTCTTCCATTTCAAGAGGAGGAGTGGAAAGGTTTACCGTATCCTCACTGAGATCGTTATCGACGATAAACTGGGCCGTTTTTTCATCAAGGGGCCGCATATAGTAGACAAAAACGACGTTGTTTTCTTTGGCAAACGCCACAAGCCTGTTCCGCAGATTCCGGAACAGCGAAGTTTGCATGTCTTCGGGGCCGCGGAGAAGATCCAGTTCCCGCGCACTTATCGATCCGGCCGCCAGGCGGGCTGTGGCAAGAAGCTTTTCCTCGATACTGTCTCTAAAAATAGACGAAAAATTTTCTATAAGGATGCTGGTATAAATTGTAATAACCAGAACCATGACTGCGGAGATAAAAAAAAGCAGGACCGCAATTCTGTTATAAAATTTGCGCCTTCTTGAAGCAAGCGCAGCGGCCATCCGCACCTCCGTTTTTTAAAAAAGACCGAAAACGGCCTGCCGGACCCGGCAGACCATACCATTTACAATTTTAAAATGTTAACTTCAAAGGCAAAGAAGTCGAACAAGAATAAGGAAAATAGTATCCAAACACTATTTAAACTGTGGATGGCGGAGCCAAAACCGCAAGAAGAATACTTAACCGCAAAGGCGAAAAAGTCGAAGAAGGAAGGAGAAAACAAGGAAAAATCCTGTATTCTATCCCTTTTTTGCCTTCTG
>JAIROH010000263.1 GCA_031257595.1 Treponema sp.
GAAAAGAACTTTTACGTCTTCTTCCAGCAGGCGTTCCACAATCGCCCTGCCTATACCCCTGGAACCGCCGGTAACAACCGCGGCCTTTCCCTGTAGACCTTTCATAATTACCTCTTACCTCCATGATATTATTATACCATTATAGGCCGATCCCGCAAGAAAAATATTGGCACGAAATTCATACCAAAATAGAGAGGCTCTCTCAAAACTTCAGTTTTGAGAGAGCAACCATTAAAAAAAAGCGGTTTTGTAGGCCGTAGGCCGAAAAACTGCAAGAGCTTCGGCAAAACCAACCGGGTTTTGCAAGAAGCTCTGGACCTTGTTTCCGTATTTTTTCCTGAATTGTTCCGGCATCCCCAAAAAACAAGGGCGCCCGGAACAATTTCCCGGCGCCCGGAGTTCTTTACATTTGCAAGAACCTAAATCTGCGATACGACGCCGCTAGAACAGAGGCGCGTATTGATCGATGTTGGATTTGTCGTAAACCATCAGATCCTTAAGGGTAAGAATTTGTCCGTTGCTCTCGATTGAAACATCTCCGAGCTTGCCCGCCTTAAACGTGGAACCGGGAGCAGGGTTGTAACCCTTGGAAATGGCGTCAACCAGATAAACGCCGAGATACCCTTCGTAGGGAGGATTCCACAGCGCGAACGCTTCACAGGTACCGTCGTCAACAAATTCTTTCATCGTCGAGGGAAGCCCGAGACCGGTGAGTTTGATCCTTCCGGTAAGGCGCCGGGTCTGGATAACCTTGGCTACGGCAGGAATACCCGCGGCCGTGGGGGCGATAACGCCTTTCAGATTGGGGTACTTGGTGATAAGGGCTTCCATTTCGGTGGCGGACTTTTCGGGCTGATCGTCGCCGTATACAACGTCAACCAGCTTCATTCTGGAATATTTGGAATTGCTGGCAAGTTCCTGCTTGATGCCGGCGATCCACGTATTCTGGTCCGGGGCGTCGGTGGTAGCGGAAATGATCGCAAAGTCACCCTGGTAGTTAAGCTGCTTGCCCATAAGTTCCACAAGAAGCGGACCTACGTTGGCGAAGCTCGCGGGCATAATCGCCACATCCCGGTGGCTTTCGCTTCCCGGAATGTCCTGGTTCATGATAATAACCTTGACGCCGGCATCCCTTGCTTCGTCCAGGTAACGGTTCAGGGCGCTTTCATGGTTGGCCGACAGGAAGATTGCCGTGGATTTGTTCTGGACCGCAGCCTGGATGTATTCAACCTGATCGGTCGGACCTGCGGTTGCGGGACCGGTATACACATACTCAAACTTGTCCGCGCCAAGCTCGGCAATCGCTTCCTTGAATCCCACGTCAATGGCATAGAAGTAGGGATTTACCGTATCCTTGGGGATATACACAATTTTGAGCTTCCCTCCGGCGCCCTTTTGACCGCCGGGACCCGCAAATACCATCCCCGCCGCTACGATAAGGCAAAGAGCCAAAAATACCAGCTTTTTGGTTAATTTCATACATGTTCCTCCATAAATTCAAGCTTATTTATACCGGGACATTAACAGAACCGGTAATAACCTTTTTCAAAACGTTCTTTCAGGTTTGAACGAACGTCTGCCTCCGGGCTTACTTGTCTTTCATCTCCCGCATCATGGCGCTGATGTTCGGAATAATTATTGAAATAAGCAGGATAAGCCCCATTACAAACATCTGGGTCTCGGTTGTAATATTCGCCACGATAAGTCCCGTTTTGAGGATGATAACGAGGACCACCGCTATAAACGTGCCGATAATACTGCCCCTGCCGCCGTTTATGTCGGCGCCGCCCAAAAGCACCATAATGACGATGTCAACTTCCGTATTTAGGGCCAGGGTATACTGTACCAAAAGGAGCCTTGATGTGGTGAGAAGTCCCGCGATAGCCGCGATGGTTCCCGACGCAAGGAAAAGGCCGAGCTTGACCCGTTTGGTATTGACGCCGGAATAAATGGCCGCCTGTTCGTTGGCGCCTATCGCGAATATGGTCCTCCCGACCCGCGTTCTGTGGAGAAGAAGGTAAAACCCAAAAACCATCAGCAGGAAAAATACCAGGGTTACGCTGACCCTCGCCCCGAAAAGGCGGAAGGCCGTTATGCTGTCCACGGCGTTAAACCATTCGGGAAATTCCCCAAGGCTCTTGTCGCCGATAAATATCTGGGAAACGCCGCGGAACAGATTCATCGTGCCAATCGTAACGATCATCGCGGGAAGCCTCAGGTAAGCTACAAGGCCTCCGTTAACAAGCCCGCACAACACTCCGGTCAAAAGCCCCGCTATAAGGGCAAGGCCGAAAGGGCAGCCCGCATGGAACAGTACCGCCGTTATCGTGGCGGAACAGCTCATAACCGCGGGAACCGAAAGGTCTATCATCCCGGCGGTGATGATCAACGTCATCGTGAGGGAAGTCAGGGCCAGCTCGATATAACGGTTGCTAGTCCGCAGAAGATAGGCCAAATCACGGAAATTTGACGAAAGGAGCATGCTGACAAGAAACACAATGACAAGCAGGGCAAAGGGAACAAATTCCCTGTGGGCAAGCCTGGAACGCAGGTTTACGTATTTCATCCGGCTACTCCCGCCGCGCTGCCCGGCTTGATATAGGCGGCCAGTTTGGCCTTGTTCTGCATGGCCGCCACGCCCTGATCAAGAATCAGTGCCAGTACAATAATCAACCCGTATGTAAAATTCTGTACCGTCCCCGGTATGCCTACCGAGGCGATTACCGTATTAACCGTTCCCAACAGCAGGCAGCCCAAAAACACGCCGGGCACCGACCCTTTGCCGCCGGAAACGCTTACCCCTCCGATTATCGTGGCGGAAATAACCACAAATTCCAGCCCGTTCCCGGTTCTGTTGGGATTGACATAACCGAACCGGGCTGCGTACATCATCGCCGCGATGCCGCAAAGAAGTCCGGTAATCGCAAAAATAAGAAATTCCGTCTTTTTACAGTTTATGCCCCTCAGGAGCGCCCCTTCGCGGTTGGAACCTACCGCGTAAACTTCCCTGCCAAAATGGGAATAATTGAGGATAATGTAGAAAACCACGGCTATCCCGATCGCAATCAGCACCATCCACGGCAGGAACAGCGGGCCGATGGAAACTCCCCTGGATACGACATTGCTCATCCCCTGGGGAAGTTCGTAGCCGCTTATTTGCCGGCGGTTGGAAACGATATACGCAAGTCCCCGGTACAGGTTTATCGTTCCCAGTGTAACGATAATCGCGGGGATCTTCAGATAGGCGATAAGGGCGCCGTTAAACATCCCGCAGAGAAGCCCCGTTCCCAGGGAAACGGCAATTCCCGCCGGAATCGAAAATCCCATATCCCGAAAACAGATACCCGCAACCATCGAGGCGAACCCCACCGCGGATCCGACGGAAAGATCGATGTCGCGGACGATAATGACCATCATCATTCCCATGGCTACGGTCATGTTCAACGGAGTCCACAGGAGGATACTGTTTATCAGGCTAAAAAACTGTTCTTTGGTAAACAAAATCGGTTTGGCTATGCCCGCCGCCAGAATGATCGCGATGGTGATACCGAATGTAACCAGCTCCTTGATGTTATTGTTGACAAAGCGTTTAAGTTGATCCATTTACACTACGCTCCTGTGTCGTGTTGTTGACGCCGCGGTCATGATTTTCTGGCCGTCCAGTTCGTCCCGGTTGAATTCCGCGGTTACATGGCCGTCGCTCATGACATACACGCGGTCCGAAAGCTGGAGTATCTCCGGCAGTTCCGAAGAGATCATCAGGATCGCCTTTCCCTGTTTTGCAAGCTCGTTGATAAGCTTATACACTTCCATTTTCGCGCCCACGTCAATACCCCGGGTCGGCTCGTCAAGGATCAGTACATCCGATTCGGTAAGAAGCCATTTGGCGATTACGACTTTCTGCTGATTTCCACCGGACAGTTCCCTGACCGATTGATCCGCGCCCCTCATGCGTACGTTAAGGTACTTTACGTATTTTTTGACCAATTCGTCTTCTTTTTTGCTTTTTACAAAGCCGAACTTTGATACGATGTTGCGCAAAACGGCAAAGGTCATGTTAAAACTGATGCTGAAAGCGGTAATAAGCCCCGTACGGGCCCGGTCTTCGCTTACCATCGCGATGCCTTTTTTCATGGCTTCGAGGGGAGTTTTGATATTGACCTTTTCTCCCCTGACAAACACTTCCCCGGAAAAGGCCGGCTGGGTACCGAAAATGGCCGACGCCGTTTCGCTGCGGCCGGCGCCGACAAGGCCCGCCATACCGACAATTTCGCCTTTCCGGACTTTAATGTTTATGTCGTAGTATTGACCGGGATAGGTAAGGCCCCTGGTTTCCAGAATCACTTCTCCGATGGGAACCGTTTCTTTAACGATAAGCTCTTTGATGGAACGGTTAATCATCATGTGAACCAGGGTATCCGTCGTGGTTCCCGCCGTAGGACACTCCCCTACCAGGGCGCCGTCCCGCAGAACCGTGATGCGGTCGGCGATTTCCAGAATTTCGTCGAGCCTGTGGCCGATAAACACAATGGCCTTGCCCTGTTCTTTCAGGCGCCGGATCATCTCAAACAGGGTCGTTACTTCCCCGTGGGACAGGGCCGCCGTGGGCTCGTCCATGATAATCACCCTCGCGTTCTGGGACAGGGCGCTGGCTATTTCAATCATCTGCTGATCGGCAATGGACATGCCCCGTACCGGATCCCGGCTCCTCATGCGGACGCCGAGGTTTTCCAGAAGGTCGTCGGTTTTCCGGTAAAGATCCGTCCAGTTAAGGAACGGATTTTTTCCCACCCTGGTATGGCCCAAATAAAGGTTTTCTGTTACATTCAGGTCCTGAAACGTAAGGGGTTCCTGGTGAATAAGGGCTATGCCGGCCCCACGGGCGGCGTGGGGGCTTCTGAAATGCACCTGGGAGCCGTCCACGGCGATGGTTCCCGTTGTGGGAAAGTAAACGCCACTGATTATTTTGACCAGCGTGGATTTTCCCGCTCCGTTTTCCCCGATAAGGGCGTGGACTTCGCCGGTACAGATGTCAAAATTAACATTGTCCAGTACGCGAATCCCGCTGAATGTTTTACTGATGCTTTTTGCCAGTACAATAGGCTCCAAAGCCATATACAACTCCTGATCGTGAACTCTGTTTTTTACATCCAACCGTTACTCGACCCGTTTCAAAATCCGGGAGCGTTTTTCTGACAAAGGCCGTACACCTGGTATAACTGAAAAGGCTGTACGCATCCAGTATAATTGAAACCCAGGCAGAATACAATAAAAACAACGGTACGAAATTCATACCAATTTGCCTTGGCGTTAATAATGTTATTTTTACACGTTTTCTCCGTGCGGTAAATGGACTTTTCTCCTGTCAAGATGGAAAAAACCGGGTCGGAGTGTACAAACAGGCGCTTTTATGTACGGCAAAGCGTGAAAGGCCCCCATCGTAAAAACCGCTGCGTACGTTCGTTCCCCCGATGTCCAGCCCGAGTATGTTCACCCTGCGCCCTTTTTAAGGCTCGTTGCCCGCCTCAATCGATGAGATCATGTCAAGGCGCTTTTGATGGCGGCCGCCTTCAAAGGGGGTGTCCAGCCAGATCTGAACTATCATTTTCGCGAGATCAACTCCCACGACTCTGGCCCCCAGGGCGAGCATGTTGGTATTGTTGTGCATGCGGGACAGCTTGGCGGTATAACAATCCGAACAGACTACGCAACGGATCCCCTTTACCTTGTTGGCGGCAAGAGACATTCCAACTCCGGTTCCGCAAATAACGATTGCCCGTTCACATTCCCCGGATACGACAAGCCGGGCGGCCCGGTAGCCCCAAACGGGATAATCCGTACTTTCCATACCGGTCGCACCCGTATCCAGGTACGGCTTGCCAAGCTGTTCAAGCAATGTGATGATTTCATTTTTAAGGGTTATACCGGCATGATCGGACGCTACTGCTATCATTATTTCCCGCCTTATCTTTGAAAAGTTTGTGTTTCCAGCATAGCATAAAAACAGCGTACCCGCAAGATTACGGGTTTCTGCGTACCGCGCTAGTTTTTCAGCGGGCGATTTCCACCCTGTTTCTGCCCTGTTCCTTGGCCCGGCGGAGGGCGGAATCCGCGGCGAAAGCAAGATCCCGCTCGTTGGAAGCGTGAGCCGGGGCAACGGCAATACCGAGGCTTGTTTTCACCTTCAGTTCTACCGTTTCTTTGGAGCCGGGACTTTTCGATACCTGTACCGGGGTGTTCATTACATCCTGCCTGATATGCTCGGCAACCCTCAAGGCGTCTTTTCCGTCGGTGTCGGGCAGCAGTACCGCGTATTCATCGCCGGAAAGTCTGGCCGCTATGTCGCCCATGCGGGTTATATGTTTAAGAATCTCCGCCACCGCGACAATTACCTTGTCGCCGGCCAGGGTGCCGTAGGTATCGTTGACCTCGTGAACCCTGTCCAGATCCATCATTATCAGGGAAAGCTTTCTGGCGCCGATACTGCCCAGCTTGAATTTATCCTTGATTGATTCTTCCAGAAAACTTTTGTTGTAAAGGCCGGTTAATTCATCGGTAATGGCCCGGCGCCGGGCCGTCTCGCCCCAGGTTACCAGTTCCTTAAGATGCCCGGAGATCTGGTTAAGCCATGTATTCTGAACCGCCCCTATGGAAGTGAGGATCTTGACCCCGATCATCGGATGTTCAAAAACGATACGGTAAAAATCAATCCCCTGGAGCACCATAAGGTCGGATGTTTCTTTCGCGGTAATTGTCGCGGAACGGGGTTCGTTGGCGATAATCGACATTTCCCCAAAGAACGATCCGGGAACTATGTCGAACATCAGACGCTGGGTTCCGTCCAGTTGAACACGGTGGGCGCTTAAAGACCCGGACAGGAGGATAAACATATCCTCCCCCTTGTCACCCTCGCTAAAAATCTTCTCGTCTTTTATAAAGCGCCGCCTTTCCATAAAGGCCGTTACGGCGTTGAACTCCAGCTCGCTCAATTCGGCAAAGAGGGGGGAATGTATCAATACCGGATCGGCGTTGGGAGCCGTACTCACGGGGCCTCCTTTTTGTCCGCGATGCGATAACGGGCAATTTTACCGCCCCCCTGTTTCCAGGTATCAAGCAGCAGGGAATAACAGCCTTCAAACAGCTTTTCCCAGTTACGGCCGTCTTCGGGCCACAGCGCATAGGTTATGGTCCCGGAAAACGAAAAGGCCGGAATATCGCCCTGCCCGGGAACCGGATCCAGCGAAACAACCGCGCGGGAAAGTTCCTTTACGACGGTTTCGACCATGGAAACGCCGCATTTGTTGATCAAAAGCCCCGTTTCGTTGCTTTTGAAACGAAGCGGCCAGCCGCGGCCTATACGACGGGTAATGTTTTTGAGCAGCATGGCAATTTTTACCATGGCTTCGTCTCCCGCGGCGTGTCCCCGTGAATCCACCAATATTTTGAAGCGATCCGGCTTGAGCATAACAAGCGCCGTGGGAACTTCAAGGATGCGGTCAATCTCGTCGGTAAGAAAGGTTTGTTTCCACAGGCCCGTACCGGGATCCTCATAGGCCCGGCGGTGAAGCTCGTTTACCCAAGACAGGTTTTCCAGAAGGATCTTTTGTGTGCTTTTGATCCTGCTTGTCATCATCACTATGGAATTAAGAAGGATCCGTGAAACGATATGCGGCTCTTCGGCGATAAAATCGTCCATCGCAAGCCCCATGGCGGGAAACATGACAAGCACCGATTCTTCCGCCGCTTCGGCAATCGCGTCGTACTCGGCTTTTCGGGCAAAATCAAAATCGCCTATGGTATCTCCGGGCGCGTACTGGGCCATTTCGTCATTACCGCCGTCATTCCGGGGCCTAAAGACCCTGATGCTACCCTCGACAAGCATATAAAAATGATCCGCCTTCTGACCAATGGAAAAAAGCCGGGCTTTTTTTCTCAGGTGAATTACACTGGATCTTTCGGCAACATAGTTTATTTCCCGATCCAAAAGTGAAACGAACAGTTCCGTTTTTTTTATCAGGGAGGAATCCAGAATCTGTTTCAGGGCTTGTTCCAAAAATACCACCTGCGCTTAATAACGGAAACTTTTCAAAAAACCGGGTTTTGAAAAGCCCAATATACTGAGCCGGTTTCAAAATTAATTAACTGTGCGCAAAAGCGCACTTTTGAAACCGGCTTTTGTACTTTTTAGAGGCCCTCCGGGCCTTACAAAAGTACTTTTTTATTGGTAGTGGTTTCAAAATTTCAATTTTGAAATCACCTTTATTATGAAGATAGCGGATTTGACTCTAAATTTCTAGTACGGCGCGGCGTTCGGGCGCTATGCCACCCAAAAACAGCGCAAAGATGACAGGGACGATAGTCATTCTTGCGTTACTCATACTGTCCGGTGTCCTTCGCTCGATCGGTGATTTTTTTCAGG
>JAIROH010000266.1 GCA_031257595.1 Treponema sp.
TGTAATATCAAATCGCCGCTAACCCTGTCCAGGGTACACGGTGACTTTATCGCCAATTATGTAACCGACGACGAGTATATCCGGCTGGATGTAGTGGCCAAACTCGGCAAACAGGAATCCCTGGAACGGAAAATGGTCTTTGAGGCCGCCGGTCCCAGGGAGATGATTTACTTTAGTCCCCAGCATGTACACGCCGGCATTGTAAGCTGCGGCGGCCTGTGTCCCGGCATCAACGACGTTATCAGGGCCATTGTACGCTGCCTCTGGTTCCGCTACGGGGTACGCCGCATTACCGGCATACGTTACGGCTACAAGGGTTTCCTCCCGGAGTACCGTTTCGGCACCAAGGAGCTGACCCCCGTTGTCGTGGACGACATTCACAAAATCGGCGGTACGGTTCTGGGCAGCGCACGGGGCGGCGGCAAGGAAGTGTCCAAAATCGTTGACGCGATGGAGCAGCTTAACCTTAACATGCTTTTTACGATAGGCGGGGACGGAACCCAGAAAGGCGCCCTGGACATAGCCGAAGAAATCGGCAGGCGCAAGCTTAAAATCGCCAATATCGGCATCCCCAAAACCGTTGACAACGACTTTTCGTTTATCCAGAAATCGTTCGGCTTCGATACCGCCGTAGACAAGGCTGTGGAAGTGGTCGCCGCCGCCCACATGGAAGCCCATTCCCAGATAAACGGGATTGGCCTTGTAAAAGTCATGGGCAGGGAATCGGGCTTTATCGCCGCCCATACCGCGCTGGCCAGCCACGAAGTCAACTTTGTCCTTATCCCGGAAATTCCGTTTGAACTGGACGGGCCAAACGGCTTCCTCCACCATCTTGAAGAGCGGCTCAAAAATTCCCGGCACGCGGTAATCATTATCGCCGAAGGGGCCCTGCAGGATCAGCTGATCAGGGAAGTAAAGACCGACGCGGGCGGCAACGTCAAAATGGCCGACGTAGGCACCTATATACGGGATCGGATTACCGAATACTTTGACGACAAGGGAATGGAAATTAACCTCAAGTACATCGACCCCAGTTACCAGATCCGGTCGGCGCAGGCGAATCCGGGCGATTCGATCTACTGTGAAAGACTGGGCAACGCCGCCGCCCACGCCGCGATGGCGGGAAAGACCAAATGCGTTATCGGCCTTGTCAACAACGAATTTGTCCACCTGCCGATGAAAGCCGTTGTTTCCCAGCGCAGCCACGTCGATCCCGAAGGCAATCTCTGGCGGGATACCATCGACGCCACCCATCAGCCGATTCTTATGGTGAATAACCCGATGGGGGCAATCTTCAAAACCAACGAAGAGGATATTGCCCCAAACTGAAAACGGCCGGGTATTGTTTAGACGGTGACGCCCAGACGGCGGGCGTTTGCTTCAAGGTCCGCCCAAACCTCCGGCGCGACAGGCACCCCAAGCCGTTCACACTCAGCCTCGGTTTCCCGGCTTTTGAGTCCCGCGTAGTAAACCCGGTTCGCCCCCGCCGCCGCCGGCAGGGCGCTCAGGGCGTTGAGCAGGGCGGAAAGATCCCTTTTGAATTCCGCCGGATCCCGGAAAAGGTCCAGTTTCAGGGCGAGAAAGAAATGGCATACCCTGGCGGAGGTGGTTTCGGAATCCCGGACGGCGGCGCCAAAAATTCCCCCTGAGGTGAGGGCGCAGAGTATGTCTACCATCACGGCAAGGCCGTAGCCTTTGTAGCCGCCCAAAGCGGTTCCTTCCCCGCCCAGGGGAAGCAGGCCGCCGCCCCTCAGATAGAGCATGTCTTCCAGGAGGCTCGCCGGATCCGTGGTAACTTTTCCGTCCACTCCCACCGCCCAGCCCGGAGGTATTTTTCGGCCCTCCCGTTCCGCTATCTCTATCCTGCCCCGGGTCACGGTAGTGGTTGCCATATCAAGGCTGAAAAGCGCTCCGTTTTCCGCGGGAGCGGCGAAGGCGATCGGGTTGGTGCCGAAAAAGGCGTTCCGCGCGTTGGTCGGCACCCCCAGGGCGGCGGTATTGGAAAAGGCCATGCCTATCATGTCCGCCCGTGCGGCCATTTCGGTGTAGTAGCCGGCTATGCCGAAATGGTTGGAATTTCGGATGCTGCAAAGCCCCACGCCGTGTTTCCGGGCGGCGTCTATGACCCAGTCCATCGCGGCCCTGCTCAGCGACATTCCCATCGCGCCGCCGGCGTCCAGCACGCGGGAGATCGGCGTTTCCCGGAGTACCGTGGGACTTATCCCCCCTTTGATCAGTCCCGCCTCAATACCCCGGATGTAACGGCTCAAATGCGCTACGCCGTGGCTCGGAATGCCCCGCGCGTCGGCGGCCACAAGGATTTTTGCCGAATCTTCCGCTTCCACCGGGGGGATGCCCAGGGCGGCAAAGATACAACCGCAAAAATCTTCCAGTTTCCGGCGGGGGATCCTGAGTTTTCCGCCGGGGGCGGGATCGGCGCTTTCTGTTCTGCGGGACATGAAATCTCCTGATTTACGGACTGCTTTGACATTGGTTTGCATGGTATAAAAATTCACTTTCGCGAATTTTTATACGGTTTTATGCACAAGTGCGACAAACTACAGGTTCTGGGACTCTTTTTTGAATCCCGCGGAAAAACGTTCCAAAAGGTTGTCTATCTGTTTTTTCGAATTAATTCCAAAACTGTCCAAAACCTGGATATCCATCTGATCATAGCCGACATTACCGTTTTCATATTCGCACATCATGTTAGCCAGGTATACGGTAAAAACCAGATCCTGTTCTTCCGGGGCGGCGGCAGTTGGATCGTGGTGAAACTGGATGGCGTGTACCAGATGTTCCGGGAAATTCCATTTTTCCGCGACTTTGGCGCCGATTTCGGCGTGGTTCATCCCGGCGGCAAAATCTTCGAAAGTAGAAGCGGGGAGGCCTTTGTCTGAACAGAAAGTCTTGATCTTTTCCAGGAGATCCGGGTGTACATTGGCGAAGATAATCTTTCCCATGTCGTGCAGTATGCCGCCGACATATACATCGTCCAAAAGGTTATTGTTCTTTTTGAAGTTTTTGGCAAGATTGTAGGCGTAAAACGCGGTCTTGTAGGAATGTTCCCAAAGCTGCCGTTTTTCGCTGGTATCGTCGCCCAGGACTTTTTGCGTTCCATAGGAATACAACAGGTTTTTGATACCCCGCATCCCCACAAGTTTGACCGCTTCCGATATATTGTCAACCTTTTTGGCCAGCATATACTGGGCTGAATTGACTATTTTAAGCAGATCCGCGGTAAGGGCCGGATCCATGGAAATCTGGCGGGCAATATCGGTAAGCTCGGACTTTGGATCGTTTATCATCTTTTGCACAAGGAGTATGTTATCCGGGAACTGGGGCAGCGAATGGACATTTTCCACAATGGTTTTGGAAAGGTCGGAAATATTCTCAAGCCGGGCTTTTTCAAGCGGCACTATGATACGGGCAATTGTCTCTTTTTCCGTCCCCATAATGTCAAAACAGTCCTCGTCAAGACCCATTTTTTTAAGCATCAGCACCAGGATAACAAGCCCAAGTCCGGCGCCTTCGGTATCGTCCATAACCTGGGAAAGGGCGTCTTCAAGATTGTTGTATTGGCGTGAACGGGCAAGCTTATCGTGAATTCTGACCAGTTCTGTCTTGGTAATGGCTATGTTGTTGCGGACTTCTATGTAGATAATGTTCTTTTTTACCTGGAAAATAAGCTTTATATAAAGCCCCTTGTCTTTTTGAAGCTGAAGGTAATGGGCTATATTATTAAGCGTATCTTCCTTAAACTTGGCCATTCCGATCTTGTAATCATCCTGATTGTTGAGATCCAGACCTCGTTCGGCAAAATAAACCCGTTTTGTATTGGCTTTTTTCGCGTTTACCGCCAGTTCCTGAACACAGTAAACGACATAATCCTTGAGTTTTTCCCGATCAACCTGTTTGAGAAAGACATCAAGGACCTGTTCTATATAAAGTTCAATTTCATGCGGAAGTGTAAATGTTGTTATTGTTAAAGGTATGCCCGATTGGACGGCTTTTCGGATTTTTGCCGCATCGACTACCAATTCCTGGGTTTGAGCCATTCTCTTTTCCTTTTTTACACTTTTGTTATTTGGGTACAAACCCGTGGTTTTCCCAAAAATTCGGTTTTTGGGAAAAAGCCTTGGATTCAGGATGTTTCGCGAGCTCTAAATCTTTATACAGCAAGGATTTAGGCCAAGAAACTCCAAAGCCAACCCCGAAATTAACGGAGTTTTGGGATTGGCACACCCGTATATAATAAATTTTACCACATAAAACGACTTCACGCAAGCTCCTTGCGGACGCTATAATACAATATAATGTATATGGAATTATTGATACTTGAGATCTGCGCCGCCGCTTTTCTGTTTTTGCCGATAATAAGACCGGTTTTTAAGGTTCTGTGGAACCTTGACGGCCTTGTTTTGCTCCCTGTATTATCCCTGGGAATACTTATTGGGATTTTTCCCGTCTATGGTTTTCGTCCCGAGTGCGTACCTCTTCTGGTTTTTGCCCTTTTTACCAATATGGCCAATTTTGGCTCAGTGCTCTCAATTTTTTCTCAACTACACAATGACGATTACCGGGACAGGGGCCTGTTGTATACCGCCGCCAGCCTTGCCGTATTCGGTTTTGTTCTGTGGATCGCCCTGTACTATTCACCCTCGTCCGACATGATTTTGTATGAAAAAGCCCAAACCATGCCGCTCCGGGATCGGAACAGGAACGAGGATCTGTGGCTGCGTATCTATGCCCCGGAGCCAGGCGTTTCGCCGCAAACCCTCCGGCCCCTCCTGCTGCTGGTTCCGCCGGCCGCCGGTTCCGTAGCGGTAACCGAAGCCGTATGTACCGGTCTTTTGGAGAAAGGTTTTACCGTACTAAGCTATTCCCGGCCGGGTTTTGATTCCCCGGCCGTATCTGAATCGGGCGCGTACAAACGGCTCTCTCTTTCCGGGCTGTTCAGGCTGGGCAACGCCCTGTGCCGGGGGCTTACCGATATGGGAGCCAACGCGGCCGGCCGGGAATTGGAAGAAAGCCGCGGGGAGGATGTGGAATTTCTTCTTGTGGAGCTTTCCCAGAACAAGACGCTGCGGGACACGCTTTCCGGTGTAGACAAAAACTGTGTTTTTCTGGCCGGATACGGGGCCGGCGGCGCCGCCCTGGCGGGCCTTTCCGCCGCCCCTGATTTTGCCGCCCGTTTCAGCCAGGTAAAAGGCATTATCGCCCTGGAAAGTCCGCTCTATTCAAGTATTGAAGGCGATCCGCCGCCGCCTTCTCCTCCGCCCGCGGAGAACCCGGTAATTGCCTTTTTCCAGGGGGCGGGTTTTTTTTTCCAAAACCTCGCGCCCAGAAAGGTTACCGGCGTTGGGGCTGTCCCGCAGCCGCAAATTCCCGTGATGTTTGTTGTTTCCGACAGGGTAATCCAGGAACGGGCCGGGCGCTATGAGACCATACTAAAGACGCTCTATTCGGCGCGGGGGCCTGTCATCCTGGCGTTTCTTTCCGGCGCGGGGCCTTTCGACTATTCGGACAGTCCGAGGCTGTACCCCCTCTACAGTTTTCTTTTTCGGGGCGGAAAAACAGGCCGCATAAGGGAGGCGCCGGAATACCCGGATATTACCGCCGCCCTGATGGCAAATTTCGCCGCTTTTATCATGGAATCCACGGATTCGGAAAATTCCCCGGAGAATTCCACCGGCGTTTGGGGCCCTGCCGTTTCGCCGCCGAAAAAAACAGTTCTTTTGGACGTGGGTCTTGAAACAGGCGGGGTCTGGAATTTACCCGACAGCCGGTTTATACTTCAGCCATGAGCGTTGTTTTTACAACCCCGGTCCTGGACACGTATTTTAGATCAATTTTTGATGTGGAAGAATTTCGTTCCGTTGATTTTTCAATGAACGGGCTGCAGGTTGATAACGATGGCGCCGATGTAAAAAAGATCGCTTTTGCCGTAGACGCCAGCCTTGAGACGTTTAACCGCTGCGCGGACGCGGAAGCCGGCATGCTGTTTGTGCATCACGGGCTTTTCTGGGGCGAGCCGCTGGCGCTGAAAGGCGTCCACCGGGAACGGCTTAAATTCCTTCTTGAGCGGAATATCGCCCTTTACGCGATGCACCTTCCGCTGGACCAGCATCTCCGGCTTGGCAACAACGCGGCGCTCGCGGAACTTTTGGGCATCGAAAACCCGGAGCCTTTCGGTCTTTGCCGGGGGAAAAAGGTGGGGTACAAGGGAAAGCTCAAAAAACCCCTTGCCATGGAAGAGGCGGTCAAGGCGGTTTCTTTTATGGGAAGGCCGCCTTTGGGAATTTTTCCGTTTGGGAAAGAACCAAGCGAAACATGCGCGGTAATTTCGGGCGGCGGATCCCGCGAAGCGCTGCAGGCCCTTGACGAAGGCGTCGACCTTTACGTGACCGGAGAAAGCGCCCACTCGGTGTACCATCATATTCTGGAAGGAAAGCTGAACATGATAGCCGGAGGGCACTATTCCACCGAAGTCTGGGGACTGCGCAAGGTTATGGAAGAATGCGCCGCCGGTCTTAACATAGACGTGGAATTTATTGACATACCCACAGGGTTATAAGCCCCGGGGTTAACAGGAGTTTTGATGATACAGCTTAAAACGAAAGTGTTACCGTTTTTGCTTACCGTTTTTGCCGTTGGAACAGATCAGGTTTCCAAATTCTTTATAGTTAAAAACTGGCCGAGGAGCGGTACCTTTATCAAAGATGTTTTTGGAAACGAGTTTCTTGAAATTTACCATGTGCGGAACACGGCCATTGCCTTTAGCCTGGGGCACAACCTTCCCGATATGCTCCGGCCTTTTTTGTTCATTCTTGTTCCCGTGGTAGTGCTGTTTTTTCTGGTGGTTTATTATTTTAAATCCGACGAATTTACCCCTCTCCAGCGCTGGTCCGTGGCGGGCATACTTGGGGGCGGTATCGGCAATCTTATCGACCGGATCTTCCGGCCCGACGGGGTGGTCGATTTTATCAGCGTTAATTTTTACGGATTTCTGGGCTTTTCCCGCTGGCCTACGTTCAATTTCGCCGACTCATTTGTGGTGGTCTTCGGACTGCTTTTGCTTTTTACGATTTTTGTCAAAGACAGCGAACTAAAGGCAAGGCGGAAAGAAAGCGCCGGGGAACCGGGCCCGGAAAAAAATGGTCAGGCTTAAAACGGTCCTTTATATCGCCGGAGCGGCGCTTGTAAACATACTGGTAACGCTGGTCATTTTTTCGGCGCTTCTTTTTTTGTATGCGCTGATTCTGATTCCCCGTATTCCCGCCGAATCGGCGTTCATCGGGTTTTTGC
>JAIROH010000117.1 GCA_031257595.1 Treponema sp.
ACGGCGAGGTCTATGCCTTTTTGGGAATGGTTCAGGGCTTCTTCGGGATTTCCCTTGTACAGATACGAAAACGCCAGTTCATAATAAATCCCCGGAATATCCGGCGCCAGTTTCAGGGCCTTTTCGTAATATTCTATGGCCTTGTCGTAATCACCCTCATCGTGATATTCGATTCCGGTACGCATGAGTTCATCGACTTCCGGATTGGAAGACCATACGTTTTCCTGTGCCGCCGCGGGAAAGGACAACGCGAACAAAATCAGCAAGCAAAGAAACCGTGTAACATTCATATTCATCTTTTTCCCTTCTTACAAATGACTTTCCCCGTACTGATTAGGTTAAACCTAATCCATAAATACCGGAAATTCAAGCGCAGGGCAAAGAAGGCGCGGAAGGGGAACCGGTTATTCGAGATTACCCGTCATATCATTTTTTTTACAGATCGTTAAGCCCCGAATCTATAAGGGCAATGAGGCTGTCCACGGCAGCCTGTTCGTCTTCTCCGCTGGCGCTGAGTTCGATATGGGTGCCCTTGGCAAGCATCATCGCCATAACCAAAACAATGGACTTGGCGGGGCAGCTTTTTACCGGCTTGTCTTCAGCATCGAGCTTGGTAATGGTAATGTCGGAAACGAATTTTTTCGCTTCCCTGACAAACATCGAGCCGGGCCGGGCATGAATCCCCGATTTGTTGATTATTACCGTTCGCTTTGTATACATACCGCCTCTTCCTTCAACAGCCGTTTCATGGAACTTTTTAAATAACCCTCTATTTCCGGAGCGGTGTTCATCATTCGTAATCTGCCCAAAACATGCCCGGCCTCTTCCATCGTAAGACGCGTAATAAGCCGCTTGACCGGCGCTACACAGGAAGCGGACATGCTGAATTTTTTTATTCCCATCGCGATAAACGGGATAAGGGCTGCGGGATCCCCGCCCATTTCCCCGCAGATGCTCAAGGGTTTGCCGGCCTTTGTAAAAGCTTCCGCTGTATGGTTTATCAGCCAAAACATCGCCGGATGGTAGTTCTGGTAATACATCGCGACATCGGGGTTAAGCCTGTCTACGGCCATGAGGTACTGGCACAGATCGTTGGTTCCGATGCTGGCAAAATCAACTTCCGCCGCGACAAGATCCGGCATAAGGGCTATGGCGGGAATTTCTATCATGATTCCCACGGGCATTTTTTCATTGAAGGCGCATCCTTCCCCGCGAAGTTCCACGCGGCATTCCTCAAGAAAAGCCTTTGCCCTGTAAAGATCTTCCATGCTTCCCACCATGGGGAACATAAGCGCCAGGTTTCCGAACGCGCTGGCCCGCAAAGCCGCCCTGAGCTGGGTTTTAAAAACATCGGTTTTCTCAAAACAGAGCCGCAGGGCCCGGCAGCCCAAAAAAGGATTGTCCTCTTCGGGAAGTTCCATGGATTCAAATTTTTTATCACCGCCGATGTCAAGCGTGCGAAGGATCACCTGACGGCTGCCGTAAGCTTCCACGGCTTTTTTGTATACCTGAAACTGCTGGTTTTCAGAGGGAAGTTCCTTTCCGGACATAAAAAGAAATTCGCTGCGAAACAGCCCCACCCCGTCGGTAAATTCCGCCGCCGCAAGATCTTCGTCGCTTACCGAACCAAGGTTAAGGCAGACCTCGATACGAAGGCCGTCCAGCGTTACCGGCCGCACACCAAGGTACTTAAGCGTCTCTTTCCTGTCCCGGTCGTAGGCGTCCTGTTTTTCCCTGTAACGGGTAAATTCACCGGCGTCCGGCCGCAAAACGACAGTTCCTTCAACGGCATCCGCCACCGCGATAATTCCATCCGCGGCGGCGCCCATAACGCCGCTTACTCCAAGTATGGCGGGGATTCCGTAACTGCGGGCTATAATCGCCGAATGGGAAGTGTTGCCTCCGGTTTCGGTAACAATAGCCAGGGCCTTGTTCCGGTCCAGCGTCGCCGTATCCGAAGGAAAAAGATCGTGGGCAAAAATAACCGACGGCTCTTCCATCTCGGAAAGATTTTTCCCGGCCGCTCCAATCCACAGTCTGAGAAGGCGGGTTTTGACATCGTTAAAATCGGCGCATCGTTCCTTCATAAGATCGTCGTCCATTTCGGCGAACATGTTTTCGTATTTTTCATATACGGTTTCTATCGCGGATTCCCCGGCATAGTGTTTGTCGTTTATAAGTTCCAGTATTTCATCAACAAGCGCGATATCGGTAAGGATATCTTCGTGGGCCTCAAAAATTCCCGCCTTGTCCGGATCTTCGGCAAGTTTTTCCTGTAAAGCGGCAAGTTCCGCGCGGGCCTTTTTCAACGTCATGTCGAAGCGGGCTGTATGCGCGGGCACTTCTTCCGCACTGATAAAACGTTCGCCGATCTTTGGCTTGAAGGGCGCATAGACAAAGGCTTTCCCGATTGCTATTCCTTCGGATACGGGAATTCCCTTAAAAACCATGATCCGTCTCTCCCTGCGGGCTTATGAACGAAATGGGAAACGGAATACACCGCCCTTTGAACATCGAGATAATCCTGATTTCCCTAGATAAAAAGCGCATCCTGCAGCTTCCGCAGTTGTACCATCAAAGCGCTTTCGTCGAGTTTCACATCGGCGTAAGTAACGAGCCCGCCCTTTTTAACATCGTTAAGCATAACGGTGTTTTTGTTGACAAGTCCCATCGGAAGAACATTTTTTTTCCGCGCCTCCGAGGCCGAGATAAATGTACCCCGAATCGTAAAACCGCCGATGCCGTCAAGCTTTTCGCCCGCTTTCAGGTCCCGTTTGGCAACGGTCCCCGTTTCGGCTACAAGGCCCGCCCTGGGGATAATGCTGGGTACGTGATCAATGCAGGCCTTGGCGACCGTAAGGGGCGTTTCAAGGCTGGTAAGATGGTAGGGTCTGTAAAGCACATAGTTCGGTCCCGAACCCATGCCCAGGTACGCCATTTCATGGTTGATATGGGGCTGATTCGACGCGATGATGATAAAAACGCCGGGAGCCACGCCGTTGATGTATTCCACGGTACGGTAGCTGTTGAGTATTCCGCCCCGGCCTTCGCTTTTAAGGCTTAACAGATCCGGCAGATCCTTGACGGTTCCGGCCGCTCCGTGGGCGCCCATAACGTCGGGCAGAAATCCCGTGGCGTTTGCCATCGCGGTCATTTC
>JAIROH010000236.1 GCA_031257595.1 Treponema sp.
TCCGGGAGGCCTTTTTTCCCGGTAAATTCCCGGCACAGCGCCTCTATTTCCCGGTGTGAATGTTCATGGCAGATATGGGTAAGGTAAGTCTGCCCGGCGCCGATACGGAACGCCGCTTCAAAAGCCTCGTCAAAACTAAAATGGGTCTCGTGGGGCCGTTTCCGCAGACCGTCGATAATAAGAAATTCCGGCGGACCGCCTTTACCAATTATCCCGAATGAATCTTCGGGTATGTTCGACACGTCCGTCAGATACACAACCGCCGGGTTCGCCCCGCCGTTCTCTGTCCGGTCCTCTGGCCGGCTGCCATCCGGCCGGTTTTCCGAGATTTTCCAGCCGAAAATACCCAGAACGCCGTGCCGTACCAGAACGGGGCAAAAAACAAGGCCGCCCAACGTTATGGTTTGCCTTTCGGAAACGGCATGAACTTCTATCCGGGGCTTGCCCCCGCCCATTTGGGTCGTTTTAAAGATATAGGCGAACCGTTCCATAAATTCGCCGATGGTCTGTCTGTTCCCGTATACCGGTATGGGTTTTCTGTAGGAAAACGGCCTTATGTCGTCAAAACCGTGTACGTGATCGGCGTGGGCGTGGCTAAGGAAGACGGCGTCGAGCCTTTTAATCTCCGCTTCGAGGGCCTGGATTCTGAATTCCGGCCCTGTATCGATCACCGCCGTTTCGCCGTTACGGTCTTCTATACAGACCGAAGCCCTCGTCCGGTTGTCCCGTCTGTCACTCGAATGACAGACGGGACAATCACATCCCGGAACGGGAATCCCCTGGGACGTGCCCGAACCCAGTATCGTAACTTTCATCGCTATAAGTATGTCCGATTTGAGGAGAAATGTCCTGTTTCCGGCAGGATGAGGTTTTTGAGCTGTCCTTGTTTGGTTTTTTGCGCTACACTTACGGTATGGCAAGTCCCGAACTGGTACGAACCCTGGACTATATCCTTAACCATTGCGATGAAAAGTCCCTTGACGCCGTTGCCGAAGCCGTCGTCCGCCGCCGCCGGGAACTCGCGATGACCGGAGGCAGCATCCCCGATCCGCGCCGCATGGCAAGGGAACTTTCCGCCCAAATCAGTACGGGGATCGGCATTGAAGGGCTTAAAGAAACGGTGCGGGATATGGCTGTGCGGATTATCAAACAGCATGCCCCGGAACTTACCGAAAGCCAGATTGAGGAGCTTACCGCCGCGTGGATTCCCGGCGGAAAACCGGTTTCGGATAATCTTCCGGCGGATCTGCTTTTTGTCATGGCCGGCCAGTTTGTAAGCTTTTCCCTGGGCCGTATGGCGGAAGGCGAGGACAGGCGGCTCCGTTCCGAAATGGGCGCCTGGCCCGAGCGGTACTGGCAGGCTTTTCCGGGCGTGGTAAAACTCATTATTAAAGATCTTGTTGACGGAAACATAACCGAAGAAGAATTCAGTTCCAAGCTTCGAACGGCCCTGGTTTTGGAAAGAACGTAACGGTTTGGAACCGGCTCAATTTTCCGATAATTAAAACGATGACACGTCATTTTTTTCATCTTTTTTTTCTCCTTTGCCCCGTTCTGCTTGCCGCCCAAAATACGGCGTTTCAGGGACTTGGTATTACGACCGAGGACATACGCATTGAGCAGCGAGCCGACGGGGGCTTTCATCTTTTTATACGAAAAAAACCGGGTATTGGTTCGGTACTGCTGACCGAGTCTACGCGGGACCCGGCGCTGCGGGAGAATAACTATGCGTACCGCGCCCCCGAATGGAATCCCGTAAACGGCGACGAGATCCGTATTCTTGACGGACAGCCGATTCCCGGATCGGAACGGATATGGTCGCTTATCGATTCAACGCCGGAAACCCATCCCGGGCTGGGTGAAGCTTTTCATATTTATATTCCCTACATACTGAACTACGGCTATGACTATACGCGGCACGGAGAAGTGTACATTGTGGACGGAACGTACCTTAACATCCGCGCTTTTTCCCTGCCCTATGCCGATTACCGGGGCAGTTTTCGGGACAACCCCTTTGTTTTGCGGGTTACCCAGCAGCCGCTTCCGGGGCCGCCTGAAGGCAACTATATGAAAGAAACCGTCGAAGCCTTTACCGAAATTGCCAAAGACGGGGGGCTTGCCTATTCGACCGGTCCCGCCGATCTTGTGGACAAGATCCGGGAAGCGCTTTTGCCCGAAGAAGGAAAGTTCCTGGATTTGGTACTCTGTCTCGATACCACCGGTTCGATGAAGGATGATATTGACGCTATCCGCAAAGCCCTTATCCCCATGCTGCGGAAGCAGCTTTCGGCTTTTTCCGGTTTTCGGATTGGCATGGTACTTTACAAGGATTATTTTGATGAATACCTGACCCGGACAATTGCCTTTACCGACGACTTTTCCCGGTTTCAGACGGTTCTTAACGGCATACGGCCCCGCGGCGGACGGGACATCCCCGAAGCGGTATACGAAGCCCTGTACGCGGGAACCGGCTTTCCCTGGGAAGCCGAGTCCCGGCTTATAATCCTTATCGGTGACGCTCCCCCCCATCTCCGCAATCGGGGAGACGTTTCAAAAGAGACGGTCGAAAACGCCGCCAAAGAAAAGGGGATTAAGGTTCACGCGATTATTCTGCCGCAGTAGGGGAGCGCGCTGTCTTGCAGGCGGAAAACTCCCGGCCTCATGTACCCGTGCCTTCGGGCATCGTACCGTCAGTATGTTACAATGGCGGCGTGCAAAACGAGAGGAACATTCCCGGTGTTTTTGACGCTGTGGGACGCGCCGCCTCCGGTAATAATTGAGTCGCCCGCCGAAACAGGTTTTTCAACGCCGCTGTCGTCCACGATGCCGCTGCCGGACACAACCAAAAAATATTCCGTTTCCGCGTCGTGTTGATGGTTCCCAATCGACGCGCCGGGCGGCAGCGTGATTTCCGCGAGGAGACGTATGTTTTTTTCATCTTTACAGTCGGTAAAATGGACGAGGGTAACCGTTCCCTCGCCGCCCCGCATCTTTTCCTTGATTTCCGTCTTCATTTCATTTCGTTTTACAACCATGTCGTTCTCCTGTTTTTTTGTACGCCTGCCCTGGGGAACATGGAGCGCAAGATCGCCATTGTTAAAACCCCAGCTCGGTAAGTCTTGTGAGCATCTTTTCCGAAAGAATTTGAAAATGCGGCGGAAGGAGCTCGGCGTCCACGTCTTCGTACCGTTTAAGGAGGCTTTCAAATTCCCGTCGGGCTTCGGGGTACTTTTTCTGCTTGTAATGAATAAACGCTATTTCATATTCGGCGGTACACAGGTATTCGCCTAAATCGCCATAATGTTCCTTAAGGGCTTCGTAGTACTGAAGGGCGATTCTGTACTTGTTGACATCAGACGCTTCCTGGGCGCGCTGGATAATTTTTGCCGGGGCCATGTCTTCCGGGATTTCCACCGGGCCCGTGGCGCAGGATACAAAAACACAAAACAGAAAAAAGAGAGGCAAACGGTTCATAACCATGGCGGAAACTTTCATAAATCAAAGTATACCGTAAACCCCCATCGTTGACAATAACGCGCTTTTGTGCAAAAAAGAGGTATGACAGCGGGGATTATCGGCGCTACCGGATATGCCGGTGTTGAACTGATCCGGCTTTTATCGGGACATCCTGAAATCAGCCGCCTGTATCTTGCTTCATCCAGCCGCCAGGGCCAAAAACTGGAGGATGTTTATCCGAATTTTCTGATAAAAACCGTGGGGGACGCTGCGGGAAGCGGGAAATTTAACGGAACCCTCGAAGCGCCTGAAAAAGTTATCGCCGTTTCGGATATTGTTTTCGGTGCGCTTCCCCCGGGGACGGGGGAAGGCTACGCGAAAGCCTGTCTTGACCGGGGCGTCTCCTACATAGACCTTTCCGCCGATTTCCGTTTTGGCGACGACGAGGAAACCTACCGGGCCTGGTACGGCAAAGACTGGCTTTACCCTGAGCTGCGCCGCCGCTCGGTCTATGGCCTTCCCGAACTGTACCGGGAAACGGTAAAAACCCTTGCCGCGTCCGGCCCGGTTATCGTCGGGAACCCCGGCTGTTATCCGACGGCGGTTACCCTGGCCGCGTATCCGGCCCTGGCAGGCAAAGGCCCGAAACCCGCTCCGGGCGCGGTCGTTATCGCCGACGCGATATCGGGGGTGACCGGAGCGGGCAGGGAACCCGGCCGGGCCTACCATTTTCCCGAATGTTCCGATTCGGTAAGCCCCTACAAGGTGGGTTCG
>JAIROH010000283.1 GCA_031257595.1 Treponema sp.
TTTGAGGATATCAACCAGGATATCAAGCTTTGTCTGGCTCATAGACCCAAGTATAACGCCGGTACTTCGGATATACAATGCGGCAGCGAATTTACCGGGTATACATTTCCGTAATAGCCATGGAGTGCAAACGATTATCGTATATATCTGCCGGCAGCGGAAAAACCACGGGCGGGCTGGCCGGTCATCGCCTTTACTTACGGACGCTTTGGCATCGCTTTTCCCGTAAGATGCCGGACGCCCGCCCGGAACTTCCCACCGCCGGCAGATACAGTCCAAAACTGTGTTGCTCCATAGGTTTTCCCGGCAATGTACGCCCGGCAGATTCAGCGTCCGAAGCGCCGCACCGAATGCCGACACCCTCTTCCCGCCAGTAACGGCCTGCGACCCCGGAGGCATTACGCCCGCCGGGGGGAGTTCGCCGGGCGCTTTTGCTTTTTTGGGGGCGGCGGGTTAAACACCACGGATGGTATAGCGCCCGGAGAACATAACAGGCGCACACAGAGAAACGGCGAAGGCGGGTGTCACCGGATTTGTTATTGTGCGCCTGTCCCAGGTACGGGCGCTGTACCACTCAATATGGGTGTACCCGCCGCCACGTCATTTAGAGGAAAGCGCCCGGCAGATTCAGCGTCCGGAACGCCGCGTCGGCTTCCGTAGCGCACACGAAGACGCGTACAGGATAAGGGCCAGCGCGTTCGGCAGGCCGATCAGCAGCGTGGCCGGAAGAAAGCGGGAACCCTGAAGCACCAGGGCGCTGCGCTCGGCAAAGGCGAAAACCAGGGCGGCGATAAACACCCCCACGGGCCGCCTGAAACCGAGGTACACCGCGGCAAGGCTTATCCAGCCCCTGCCGGCGGCGCTTCCGGGGGTGTAGGCGCCTATACGAAAACAGAGGGCCGCGCCGGCCAGAACGGCCAGCGCCGCCGCCGCCGCCCAGGAGGCTTCCCAATAACGGCCGGGTCGTATGCCCCGTTCCTTCGCCGCTTCCGGCGAAAGGCCCGCGGCCCGGAGCCGCAGTCCCCAGGGGCTGTGGTTAACAACCAGGGCAAGGATCACAAGCGCCGCCAGGGACAGCCAGATCCAGGGAAGGCGTCCCTGCATCCAGGGCGGCCCGCCGCCGGCGTCAAGGCGGGCGGCGACCGCCGGATTTCTCAACACGCCCTTTGTCCCGAACCAGAGTACCGACAGATAATCGGTGACGCCGCCCGCCGCGATATTGACGGCAAGGCCGGCAATAAAAGGATTGGCCCCGGTCTTGCGGACAAAGCGGGCAAGGCAAAAACCGGCGGCGGCCGCGGCGGCCGCGCTCGCCGCCGTCCCCAGAAAAATAGAACCCGTCCAGCCCGCGATAACCCAGGAAAAAAACGCTCCGGCGTTCATAAAGCCTTCAATAAAAATTCCCAGTACGCCGGCAAGCTCGGTAAGCATCGCACCCAGCGACGCGAGGATAAGGGGAGCGGCGGAAGTAAACAGCCCTTCAACAACGGAAAAAAATCCGCTCATATACTTTTTCTCCCCAGGAGGATCCGTTTCCCCAGCGGCAGGGCGGCCAGCAGAAGAACCGCCGCCTGAACAAAGGCCGCCGTCTCGAAACCGAAACCCGCCTGAAGCAGGGCCGCGTCGGAACCGGATTTCAGAACGGCAAGGAACAATGCCGCCGGAACAAGGGCAAGCATTTCATTGCCGGCGATAAGGGCGGCGGCAATGGCGGTCCAGCCTATGCCGCCGGAAAAACCGGTATAGGCCATGCCGTAGGTTCCGGCGGCGGAAAAAAAGCCGCAAAGCCCGGCAAGGGCGCCGGATACGGCCATCGCGGGAACAAAGCGTTTTTCGGGAGCGATGCCGCCGAAGAGCGCCAGTTCCGGGGTAGAGCCGGAAACACGAAAACGGTAGCCCGCCGCCGTATGACGGATAAACAGATGGGCAAGCGCGACCAGAACCAGGGCGATAAGGCAGGAAAGGGACAAAACCGAAGGGGGAAGCAGTTTCGGCAAAAGCCTGTCGCGGGAAAAGGCCGCGCTCGCGAGAAGGTTCCCTTCATGGTTTCGCAGCGGGCCTCCGATTAGGAAATCGCCGGCGGGAATAAGGGCCGCGGAAAGCAAAAATGAACTGATAAGTTCGTTTACCCCGGCGTTACGCCGGAGCAGTCCTGAAAGGCCTCCCATAAGGGCGCCCGTAACAAAGGCGGCGCATCCGGCGGCGGTAATCAGGACAGGGCCGGGAAGACCCGAAGGCGCCAGCAGTACCGCGGCGGCGGCGCAGCCTCCAACGTAGATCTGGCCTTCTCCGCCCAGATTAAAACAGCCGCCCTTAAACGCAAACGCCGCGCCCAGCGAAGCGGTAAGAAGCAGGGCCGCCATGTCCAGCGTGTTTCCCATAAACCAGGAATTCGACCAGGGGCCGATAAAAAAGGCCGCAAGACTTTTGCCGGGATCAGGCGATCCGGCGAAAATAATCAGCGCCGGAACAAGGAGGGCGCCGAGGAGCGGAAGCAGTATGCCGATAACATTGCCGAGCAGAAGACGCCCCGCCTGGCTGGAAGGTTTTGTCCGCGATGGGGTTTGAAACTCCGCCTCCGGTTTGATCATCCTTCCCCCACCATGGCTTTTTGTATCCGTTCCAGCAGCGCGCGCGGGTCCGCGGCGCGGAAAGCGGAATCGGCGGTTTCATCGGGTTCCGCGGAACCGGTGGTTTCGCCTGACGGACGGATCGCGACGGTATCGGAAAAAACACCGTTCCGCAGCACGATAACGGTATCGCAGACCGAAAGCAGCTCTTCGCTGTCGGTTGAAAATATCAGAATACCGGTTCCGGCGGCGGCGCGTTCACGCAGGATAACGGCAAGTTTGTTTTTGCTTTTTTGATCAAGGCCGCGGCCCGGTTCGGCCAGGACAAGAAGCGGCTTTTTTTCCGCCAGCTCCCGCATAAAGAGGATCCGTTGAAGCTGGCCGCCCGAAAAAGCCGACGCCAGTATCGTATCCGGGCCGGCGACCCCGGCTCCCCTGACGATACGTTTTGACCAGGCGGCAAGCCGGCGGGTTTGAAGAAATCCGTATTTTTGAAAACGCCTGTGGGCGTGAATAACAAGAATGTCCCGCATCGAGACGCCCGTTTCTTTGCCGCTTTCAACGGCGCCCTCGGCGTGGGTTCCCAGATACGAACCGCCCGCGTCCCGGAAAGGCCGGATGTTTTTCCCGAAGCCGTGGAAACCGCCGTCCAGCTCTTTCCCGTTTACGGTGATCGTTCCCGACAGCGGAAGATAGCCGGTGACGGCCATTTCCAGGGTTTCAAGCCCGCTGTCCCGTACCCCGCCGATACCGACGATACCGCCCGGAGGAACTCGCAGATTGATGCCGCGGATCAGGGGGCGGCCGGGAACCTGTACGGTAACATTTTTTAGTTCAAGCGCCGGCGGGGAATTGAAAAACGCTCCGGCAGAAGGCTCCGCGGAATTTTCCCGGCGAAAGACGCCGAAAATAAGCGCGCTGAGCCTCCCTTCTTCCGCTTCGCCGGCGTTAAGCGTTCCGGCCGTTTTTCCCCTGCGGAGCACCGTCACCCTGTCGGCAAGGCTCAGGGTTTCGTTGAGCTTGTGTGAGATAAGCGCGATGCCTTTTCCCTCGTCCCTCAGTTTCCTGAAAAGTTCAAAAAGGCTTTCGGTTTCCGGGGGGCTTAAAACCGCCGTAGGCTCGTCAAAAACAAGGTATGTAACGTCCCGCCTGAGCAGGCCGAGTATCGCGGCCTTCTGTCCCTGGCTTACGGTCAACGCGGAAGCCGGTTTTTCCAGCGGGAGGCCGAAGTTCCAGCGTTCGTTTAACGCGGCAATTTCCTTCGCGCAGCGTTTTGAAAACCACAGGGAATTTTCCACGCCAAGTACGCAGTTTTCCCATACGGAAAATTCCTGTACCATGCGGGGATGCTGCCGAACCATGCCGATACCGGCGGCCAGGGCTTTGGCCGGAGAGGAAAAAACCATTTCCTGTCCGTCGGCGATAATCACCCCTTCGGAAGCTTTAAGGAATCCCGCCATGATGTGCATGAGGGTGGATTTTCCCGCGCCGTTTTCTCCAACCAGCGCGTGAATCTCTCCTTCCCGCAGTTCAAAGTCCGCCCCGTCAAGGGCCTTTACCCCGTTAGGCGTAAAACGCTTGTGTATTTTATGAAGCAAAACCATCCGCACAACCCTTTCGCCGGTCCCGCCTTGACGCCGCGTTGAGACCGGCTCGTTTGTTTTCAGGAATGGTTTTTAACAGGAAGGATGAACCGCGGCGGGCAGGCCGTTTGCGGTTTCAAAGAGATTTTCTTCCATCCGGACTATACCGTCGGCGCCGGAATTCCACCGGCTCGGTTATACCCAGGAGCCTGTTGTACTTGTGGGTATTTTTGCATAAGTACGCAAAAATACCCCGATTTACGGGCTCCTTTGGCAGTTTACATGGTATAAAATTCACTTTCGTGAATTTTTATACGATTTTTACGCGCAAGCGCAGCAAACTGCTACGGGCAAATTAGCGGGCTGTTACCGCCGGTAGGGAATCGTTTTGCCGCGCATCGCAAAACTGCACCCGACCCTGAAAATCAAAAACTCTGTGTATAGAGTATAATACGGCTTTACGCCGGCCGTCAAGATCAGTCACCGATCCGGTACAAGTCTTTACGCATACTGATTGTTTTGCGGTTTTCGTTATAGAGTTCACTGTTCAGGAAAAAGCCGTTTTTTTCATAAAAGGTACGGATGCCTTTGTTATGTTCAATATCCGCGTCCACGGTAAGGAAACGGCAGGAGAAATAATGATCATTACATTTACGGGCGATGGTACGGGCCGAATCAATCATGAAAGAACCAATTCCCTTGTATTTACCGGCGAACTCTTTTGAAACCGCCAGTTTGGCAATCTTCATGGCAGGAATGGTCTTGAAAGGATAATTAAGATCATGCAGTTCTTTCTCGGAAACCGAAAGTTTGATGGCATCCGCAATCAAAGACATATACGCAGCTATCTTTCCCGTGGAACGTTCCCTCAGAAGCCATGTGAGGGCTACATGATCGTTCTGGGATCGCATGGCTTCTTTATAGAGATATACGTTATATTCCTCTACAGGACAGACGAAGCTGTCCAATGGCGCACCCGAATCCAGTTGTTCCAGCTTAAAAGCCGTACTACCAACCGTTTTGCTGAATTTCACCTGTTTATGCCTATTTGAAAAACTTCATAATAAGTTCATCGTTTTTCTTGAGCTTTTTTTCGACTGACGGGGGGATCGGCTTGCGGATCTGTCCTATGATTTCCT
Source organism: Treponema sp. (assembly GCA_031257595.1). Taxonomy (GTDB): domain Bacteria; phylum Spirochaetota; class Spirochaetia; order Treponematales; family Breznakiellaceae; genus JAIROH01. The sequence goes on from JAIROH010000283.1 coordinate 5,293, forward strand.
TGATGATCTTCTTGTCTTTTATCTCTGTCGGCTGTACCGGCTTAACCTTCGTTCCCATAATCTCCCTCAATAAATTAAATATATCCCCTTTTGATGTTTTTGGCAACGCAAAAGCGGACTGACGCGCCGGCCGTCAAGG
>JAIROH010000095.1 GCA_031257595.1 Treponema sp.
ATCTTCCGCTGGAATTCTTCGCCGCTCATACCCGGCATCCGGAGATCGGTAATCACGAGGTCTATGTCGCCTTTTTCAAAACGGTTCCAGCCTTCTTCCCCGTCCGCGGCGGTAACCACCTCATAGCCTTCCATCGTGAGGGAATCGGCAAGACCTTCACGGATGTTTTTTTCATCATCCACCACAAGAAGCCTGGATCTCATATCGTCTCCCCCACCCTGCCGGTAAGCAGCTTCCGTTCTCTCTGGGGCAGCGGCAGGGTAATGGTAAAACAGGAGCCGTTTCCTTCTTTTGACTTTACCGTAATTTCTCCCTGGTGTTCCCTGACTATCTTGAACACGAGGGTCAACCCCAGCCCCGAACCGCTTTCCTTTGTCGTAAAATACGGCTCAAATATTTTGGAAAGGTTGCCTTCCGGAATCCCGCAGCCGGAGTCGCAGACGCTGACGGCAACTTCTCCGTCGGACAGCTCTGTTTTTACCCTGAGGCTGCCGCCGCCGGGCATCGCGGCTATGGCGTTCTGTATCAGATTAAGCATGGCCTGCTTGAGCAGGCGTTCGTCAAAATCAATCAGGGGAAGCCTGTCTTCCAGTTCAAACGTGACCTCGATATGGGCGTCGCTTAACTCATAACCGACAAACTCCATTAGTTCCCTGATAAAACCGTTGATGTCCCCTTCACGGGGATCGAGGTTCATCGGACGGACGGCAAACAGAAAATCAACCACAATATGATTAAGCCGGTCGATTTCTTCATCGATTACGTTCATGTATTTGTTGAAAAGCTTAAAATACGCGTTCGGCCCCACATCGTTGTTCGCGTCGCGCTCCGACGGATGGGCGGAGTAATAAAGTTCCACGTTCTTCTTCATTGCCTTTTTAAGAAGCTGTATGTGAATCGAAATCGAACCGAGGGGATTTTTTATTTCATGGGCTACGCCGGCGGCCAGCGTGGTAAGGCTCGCGAGGCTTTCCATCCGCCGCATCCTTGCTTCCCGGCTCCGTTTTTCGGTAACGTCCCGCGCGTGGATAAGCGATCCGGTAACGTGGTAGTCCTTTACCAGCGGAGAAACGCTGACGGCAAGAAGCCTTTGGATGCCTTTGGCCTCTACACCAAATTCCCTGTCGCTGATCCGGTCGCCGGAGCGAAGGGCTTTTTCAAGAAAAGCGGAAATTTTTTCGTCGTGGATCACGTTCCAGACCGGATCGGCTTCCGGCTCGAACGAGCCGCGGTTTCCACCTGAACCCATCGGGAACAGCCTTTCGGCGGATTTGTTTGCCAGAATAAGGTTGTGATCCGAATCGCAGACCAGTATCCCTTCGTTAAGCGAATCCAGCACCGTCTCAAGGCGGTCTATTTCTCCCCCCATCGAGACAAAAAGGGTTTTTATCTGTTCCGGGGTAAGCTTGCCGAGTTTTTGCGCCGCACGGGTGATAAACTGTCTCATGCGCTCTCCGCAAACGCGTCTTTCAGCTTTACCGCCAAACGTTCCATCACCATCGTTTCTTTGATGTTGTAGGTATCCGAAGCGTTAAAAGCGGCGCCCAGTTCACGTTTCCAGACAACAACCAGTTCCGTTTTTTCGGCGCTGCTTTCACCGCCGCGAAGAAACGCGGAAAGGAGGAAGAGGATGTTTTTACAGAACCGCGCAAAAAGCCCCGGAATCTCAAAATTGTCCGTATGTTTGCCGACCGTAAACAGGGTTGTTCTGATATCCGGCGCGGGCCGGCCGAATTCTTCCGCGAGGGGAACGGCGAACTTTCCCAAATCGGCCAGGACGCCGGGCGGCGCGCGGCCGGCGTCCCGGCATTCCCTGACGGCGGCGGCGGCGATCGACGCCGTAAAATATGCCCCCAGCGAATAAAGGGAACGGTTATCCACCGGAAGGAACGATTCCAGGTACGCGGCAACCATTCCCGCGTCATTGTAAGGTTCCGCCGGAATCCCCGTTCCCGATACCGCCGGATTCCGGAATTCCGGCGGCGGGCCGGATTTCGGCATATAATCGTTATCACGAAAGATCCGGCGTATCACGTCAATTTCCTCTTCAGGGCTCCGTCGGGCAAAACGGTAAACCCTGAGGCGGGAACGTATTGTCGGAAGAAGTGTCCCCGGTCTCGAACAGCCAAGGATAAGCGTTACCCGTTCCGGCGGTTCTTCCAGAATTTTCAAAAGTGAATTTTTCGCCCCTTCCTGCATGCGTTCGGCGTTTTCGATAATAACGCACTTGTGCTTCCCCGCCGGGGCAAGCCGGCTCCAGTAGGCCGCCCGGCGGATCCGGGCTATCGGGATAAATTCCCCCATGCCGCCCGATTCAAGCTTCATCGAATTTTTTAACAGCGCCTCAATGGTTTTCCCCGTATCCTGTTCCGCCTGACGTTCAAAGGCTTCCAGATCTTCTTCCAGCTCCAAAACAAGTCCCGCTATTTTTCCCAATTTGGGATCGTCTTCCCACAGAACGGGGGAAAAACGTCCCAGAAGCTTTCGTATTGATCGGATAAAAAGGCGTTTTACGCCGGATGTACCCGGCTCCCGTCTAAAGGCTTCCGCGCAGGCGCTTATCTCGGCAAAAAACGGCTTTTGCCCCAAAAGAAGAAGGTCCTGGGAAACCAGGCTTCGATGACGAACGCAGCTTGGGCAGCTGCAGTTCCAGGAACCGGGAGCGGCCGCCGATTCGCAGGAAAGAACCCGCGCCAGTTCCAGGGCGGCGCTTCCCTTTCCCGACGCCTGCGGGCCTGAAAAAAGCAGCGCCGGGGCAAGGCGGCCGCCGTTTAGATCCGCCGTAAGCTGTTTGGTTATTTCCTGATGGAGTATGTTGTCGAACATGATCTTAAACGAACGGCCCTCCCGAAAGATCGAACGCATACCAACTTTCGAACAAATCCGATTCCCGGACAGGAACGATTAACGGAAGAAGGAGCCTTGCGAAAAAACTTTTCCCAAGGAGGGGCACCGAATCAAAAAGAGGCTGTACCCAGAGAAAGGCCACGATAACGGCGATTAACGCGATGCCTTCGACAAATCCCAAAACAAAACCGAGAAAACGGTTAAGGCCGTCAAGATGAAGGCGCTCGATGATGTCTTTTATAATACGGTCGAGGATCTTCCCCGTTATAAAAACAACGATAAAGATTCCGGCAAAGGCAAGTATTTCCGGAACGGCGGCGACATCCGAAAGCGCCATTGTACGGATAAACGCCGCGCCGGGCCTGAAAAAAACCACTGCGGCCGTTATGCCAAACGCCAGCGAAGCAAGGGCGATTATTTCCCCGGTAAAGCCTTTAAGAAAACAGCGCAGGGTCAGGAGCCCCAGCAGTACAAGAAAGACTATGTCAATAAGCGGCATCGGTTTTTCCTCCCGCCCCCGAATGACCCGTTTCGCCGCCGGAATCCGTGTCCAGGGCGGCAAGGATCGCGCCGGCGATGCCCGCCGCCGCGTCAACGGAACCGATTTTCGCCGACGCGGCGGCCATCGCGTCCCGCAGCGTCCTGTTTTCGGCGATAAGGGCGACGGTTTCCCGGAGCGCCGCGGCTTTTTGTTCAAGGCCGCC
>JAIROH010000155.1 GCA_031257595.1 Treponema sp.
GAACTGTTGTTCAATCTCGCCGTTCAGGACAAAGGCGCCTTCCGCGCCGCGGTCAACGGCAATTTCAAGATGTCGGGGAATAAGACGCAAAAGTTCCACAACCGGCCTAAGACTGGCGATTCCCCGCAGTTCGTTTTTCGCCGACTGTATTGAAGTGTTTGAAACAGATATTACCAAATAGAGCATCACCGCAATGGGTACCAGAAACGCCACGCTTGAGATCGTCAGTTTCGTCGTTATTTTCATGTCATTGAAAATCATGTCCCGCTCCGTATATCCGAGTTTGTCCGGGAATCTTCCCCCGATTTACACCACATTCTACACCACGTTTTACACATTTAACTTCACCCGTTTAATTTTCGTTCCAGAATGCGCCGGTAATAATCCGGGGAAAATCCCCCGATAAAACTTTCGTAGCGGAGATCCTTTCCGGCCTCCATGCTTTCCAGCGTTTTTTTGACCTTGTATTCATACCTGGTACGGTTGCCCGGAGCCGCGAGAGAGCAGATACGGTAAAACGCGGGCCAAAACGCCTTGTCCTTGAGCGACGCTTCCTGGTACTTTTCCTCCGCGGCGCCGGCGTTCCCTGTGAGGTAGTAATACTCCCCGCGTAAAAAACTCACGGCGGCGGGGTTGCTGCTTCTCTCAAGAAAAGAAACCGCCTTTTCCGCGCTTTCAAATTCTTCCGCACCCAAAAACGTGATGGCCGCCGCGATAAGTTCGCCCTCGGTAAGAGTCTGCGCGGCGGTTTCTCCGTCTTGTAGCAGCCCTTCCGCCTTCTCGGCGTTGGGACGGCCCTCCCCATTTTCCAGCAGGGCCGTAATTACCTCCATATTCACCGGCGCGGCGCGGCGGTTCGTTGAGGCGGCGCTTTTTGACGCCGGCGCCGTTTCCCGCTTTTTGACTGCCGGCTGTTTTCTTTCATGTCGGACCGGAAACGCCGCCGTTTCCAAAGATGTGGCCGGAATACCTTCCGCCTGTTTGTCTTGCCGCGCCGGTGGGGGCGGCGGCTCAGGCGGTGTGAACGGTTGCGGCGTCTGATCTCCGGCGTTCGGAAACGGCAAAGCCAACGGCAGGGCAGTTTTTTTCTTTTGGAAATAGAACGCTTCCATGGTGTGCCTGCTTTCAAGCAACGGATGTTCCACCGATGAACTTTCGGAAACACCGGGGATCAGTATGCCCCCATCGGTGAGGGCGCCGGCCAGGTAATCCATAATTTTCCGGCGTTTTTCCCAGGAAAAATAGATCAGCGCGTTCCTGAAAAAAATAAGATCGTAAGAACCGGTAATCCCGTCCATAATATTATGGGTAAAAAAACGTACTTTGTTCCGCAACGGCTGTGCTATTTCGTATTCTTCCCCATTCCGCTTCAGGTACAGATCCATAATAAAATGCCATTCGGCCCCATCTTCCCTCAGGACGTTTCCGGTGTACCGTCCGTTTCGGGCAATCTCAATTACATGCGGGTTTATGTCAAACGCATCTATTTGATAATCGAAGCCGGGATTCATAGCGGCTGAATCGGTTTTGGAAATAAAAAGATCCTTCCCCCTGGCGTAGAAATCGATAACCATGGCGATACTGTAGGCTTCACAGCCGGAAGAAGTAGCTGCGGAACAGATACGGACAGGCCGCGAAAGTTTTGCGAATTCGGGCAGCAGACGGCGTATCAGCAATTTAAAGTGCGCCGGTTCCCTGAAAAAATAGGTCTCGTTGACCGTCAGTATCCGGGTAATTGCCCCCAGTTCTTCCGGTGAAGAGAGAAGTTCGCTGTATGCCGCGAAATCTCCGGTATACACGCCGTTTCGTTCTTCCAGGTATTCCCTGAGCCTGCAAAGCGCGTCCGGCGCGGCCTTTATTCCCAGCATCTCTTCCGTACGCCTGGCCAGGAAGAGAAGCGCCGGATCGGAACAAATTTCTTGCGCCGTTTCTTCGGTTACCATTTTTCCTGTCCTCTCGTCAGAAAGACAAGTTTCGAGGGAATCTTGTCCAAGGGAAGTACCATATCCACGCAGCCGGTTTCGGCAGCGGCTTTGGGCATACCGTAAATCAGGGAACTCTCCTCGTCCTGGGCGATGGTAATTCCGCCGGCTTTTCTGATGTACCGGGTACCTTCGGCGCCGTCACAGCCCATACCGGTAAGCACTACGGAAACAACCGCATTTTGGTAAGCCTGCGCGGCGCTTCTGAACAGTACGTCCGCCGCCGGCTTTTGGTTGTTGACCGGTTCCCCGTCATTAAAAAGAAACCCTTTATACCCTATGAGCAAATGCTGACCCGTAGGCGCAACATATATGTTTCCCTTCAGGGGCCGTTCGCCCATTTCCGCAAGTCTTACTTCCAAAGGGGTATACGTGTTAAGCCATTGAATAAAACCCTTATCGAAACCGGAACTGTTGTGCTGCACCGTGATGATGGGTACAGGAAAATCTCCGGGCATGGCGGCGTACAATTGACTCAACGCCTTGGGACCACCGGTGGATGCGGCGATCACTACGGCGTCGATTTTCCTGTTTTCCACACGCCGCGCCTCACGGACGACACTGTCCGGTTTAAACGGAACCCTTCCCTTTATGCCGGAAATTTGTTTGAGTGTGCCCAATACCTGTTTTTGTTTTACCGGATTACGCTGGGTAAAAACATCCTTGGCGTAAAATTCCATCGCCCCCTTGACGGTAGCTTCATAGGCCATTTTTGCCGTATCGTAAGTACTTATCACCACAATCGGCGTATTAAGGGCTTTCTTTATCTCTGAAATCGCATCAAGCCCGCCCATTATCGGCATTTCTATGTCCATAGTTATAAGATCCGGGTTTAGTTCCAACGCCTTCTCCACGCCTTCCTTGCCGTTTTCCGCCTCTCCGACGATTTCAAAGGAGATATCGCTTTCCAGAAAATTCCTCAGGATCGTTCTTACCAGGGGACTATCGTCCACGATTAGTGTTTTAATCATGATAACTCACCTCCTCCAGTGCCGAAATTATGCCGTAATTAAGAATGCGCTGCATAAAATGACTAGGATCGACCAAAAAAATCGGAACCGATCTGTTAAAACAAATCCCGGTAAAATAGGCGCTCGTTTCTATGTTTCTTAAAATGCTCGGCAGTTTTTGAATTTCTTCCAGCGCTATATCCTCTATTTTTTCAACCGTTGTCACCAGCAATATTTTTCTGTTCCGGTCGCCAAAGTTGTCAGGATCCTTGATGACGATGCCATGGCGCAGTTCCCGATCGGAAAAACCGAAAAAATGGGGCAGGGAAAAATACACGTCCCCTGTCTTGTCGTCCCATTCCACCGTTTTCACGGCTTTTCTATTGTTTACCAGCAGGGAGGCCGCCGCCTCAGTGGGAATGCCCAAATTATAATCCCCAAAAGGGCATAGGAAAAACCGCATGGCGCAGCCTAGCTTCCGGAATCGTTTACAACACGGTTCAATACCTGCTCTATATCCAACACAAAAATATTTGTCTCTTTCCATTGAAGGGAGGCCGTAACAACAGAAGCAACGCCGCCCGAATTAGCTTCCTGTTCAATTTGCAGCAAGTCCGATGGCAGCACGTCCACAATGTCGATAACATCATCAATCAGAAACGCGGCCTTGTCTATCTGTTCTTTTAGCACCACAACCTTTGCCCTGGGCGTCGCGGTTTTCCGGAGCAAAAGTCCGATGTCTATTAAAGCGTAAGGCGCCGAATACCGATTTATGATACCCGGTATATATGGAGGCAGAAGGGGCAGCGGATACACCGTGTCAAGAAGGGCTATTTCCCCGATTAGACTGGAAGGCAGGGCATAAGTATCACCCAAAATAGTGAAGATCAGATACTTCTCCCCTGCCGGGGCTTCCGGATCGGGTAGTTCAGGCATAATATCCCCTTGTTTCGGTATGTAATTATACACAATCTAAATCGTTTGGGCAAGCTTTTGTTTTGCCCCCTTCGACCCGGATTCTGGGCGCATCCGGCCTGACCACTTCATGAACGGCGGCGAACTGAAGATTGACTCTGACGGAACGGGAGAACTATACTAACGTAAATGGACGTCTATGCTACCCGGTTTGCCGCCTGGGCTCCGGGTTTTACCGGCATCGAAGACTGGAAAGCCTGGGCCAGGGGTGAACGGGCCATACCCCAAAGTGCCGAAAGCCCCGCCCTGGACTATACCGATCCTCTTTACCGCCGGCGTTTGAGCCAGATTTCCCGCATGACTATTCAGGTAATCCACGATGTGCTGCCCGTGGAGAAAGATACAAGGCTGGTCTTTGTCTCTTTCAGGGGTGAGCTTGCCCGGCAATTTTCGATAAACCGGATGCTTGCCGGGGATGGGGATATTAAGCCCACGGCCTTTTCCCTATCGGTTTTTAACACACCCCCGGCTTCAGCCGCCATCGCGCTAAATCTTGAGGCGGGGTATACTGCAATATATCCGGGGAAAGACTCTTTCCGTACCGGCCTGATGGCGGCCCTGGCGCCGGTCATCTCCGGAGCCGTCCGGGAAATACTGCTGGTATACGCGGACGAACTTTGCCCCGGGGAATACGGCGCGGCTGCCGGGGGGTACGCCGTATCACAGGGGGGGCCGTCCGATGCACACCCGCCGGTTTGCGTACAGCCGTGGACGCCGTTTGCGTTTGCGGCGCTGCTTGGCCGCGGGAACAGCGGAACCCCTGTTGTCACTTCAGGCGAGGCGGCGGCCACCCCGGAAGCTTTCTTAAAATGCCTGCTTCTGGCTTCTTAGTCCCGGGATTCTGTTGTTATTTGAATGCCGGGAAATTCCGGCCGTAATTATCCGGCAGGGATGGCTATAATATGCTCGGTGAAACCTATACCAATTCCAATATTCCTCCGCCGGTCGCTAACTGGCCGCTCTATATATACCGGGTAATAGCAAAATTGTTTTGTTTTTTTGTATTCGGTCTGGGAACCGTGGCATTGGTAATTTCGGTATTCCCCGTCATGTCCCTGCTGTTTCATCCCAAAACGCGCTTTAGCAGGTATGCCCGGCGTTTTATTTCCGCCGCTTTCCGGTTCCATTTTGTCAACATGATGCGTCTCATGAAAGCAATAACGCTGGATGTTGATGACCGGGAAAAATTCCGCCGGCTTTCTTCAAAAATCGTAGTGGCAAATCATCCTTCCCTTCTGGATGTGGTAATAATGATTTCCCTGATTCCAAACGCAGATGTGATCGCCCGGGGAAATTTGACCCGCAACATAATAGTACGCTGGGTGGTAAATCGGCTTTATATTCTGAACAGCCTTGACTTTAACGTCCTTGCCGATGCCTGTATCCGTTCTTTGAACGAGGGCAATTGCCTTATAATTTTCCCTCAGGGAACCAGGACCCCCCGCTCGGGAGAAATACACCTGAAAAAAGGCGCCGCCCGGATAGCCCTTTTATCGGGACGGAGTATTGTGCCGGTATACATCGGCGGTAATGACAAATTGGGATTGGGAAAATACGATCACTGGTACGATTACAACCATACCGAACGCTATGTATACCGCATCAGAATGCAGGAAGAGATAAACCCCGCCCAATACGCGGACCTGGAAATACCCAAGGCAGTCAGGCGGCTCAACAATGAAATTCGGGAAAGCCTCATCAACCCAAAACGGCGCTGACGCTTTCTATGGTTTGTAAATTTGAATCCGCCAATCGCCGAGTATCCGGGCATCGGTGTCAAAGACAACGCCCACCTTTACCAGGGTGCTCCCGCCGGCGCTGTACGGGATTAGGTAGCCGTTGTCGTCTATCTGCTTGAGCGCGTCTTCTACCGTACCGTTTTTGTCCAGCTTAAACTCGAACACATACACCGCGTCTTTCGTCTTTACCACCGCGTCCGCCCGGCCCGCCGCACTCCGTACCTCCGACTCGGCAAATTGCCCCAGCAGCGTAAATACAAGGTAGAATATCGTTTGATAATATTTTTCCCCTTTCTCAAAAAATAGATCGTAGGGAATACCGGAAAAAAAGGCTCTAAGCTGCGTCAAAAAAGTATCCACCTCACCGGCGCGTATGGCCTTGATAAATGTCCAGACATTAAGGCCGTTTACACTGTTATTTACCGGGAAAAGGTATTTGTATAAATTATTCAGGAAACCGTACTGTACCTCTTCGTTGGGAAATCCCAGGCTGTACGCGCGGATTTCTTTGTCATAGCCGGTTATTGTTAAATAGCCGCTCTGATACAGAAGCGGCGTCGGCGTCGCGTCACCCGGCTGGTAATCGTTTATCGCGGATTCGGGCATTTCGATTTTGTCCCCGAACCGCGTAATGTCAAACTTTGTCCGTTCCAGCTCTTTGAACAAAAAGGTGGGCGTTCCTGTCGCAAACCAGTAGTACTGTATGTCGAGATCCGCAAAAGTGTTCAGCACGCTGAAGGGGTTGTACACACTTTCGCTGTTTTTTGCAAAATGGTAGCCGTTATAGTTCTTCCTGACCGCCTCAAGGGCCCGCTCAAAACTTTCCCCGTTTTTTTGGGCCAGCGCCTCCAGTTCCGGCCTGAAATTTTCCAGCAATTCTCTTTCCGTTATACCGCAGACCGCAGCGTAGTTTTCATTCAGCCCTATTTCTTTTAACTGGTTCAGATCGCTGAAGATGCTCACCTTGGAGAAGCGGGTAACGCCGGTCAGCATCACAAAGCGCAAAGATGCATCGGCGCTTTTTAACACGCCGTAAAACGGCTTTAAGGCGGAGCGCAGTTCCCCGTTCAGTGTTTCGTCGGCCATGCTTTCCAGCAGGGGTTTGTCGTATTCGTCTACAAGTACGACAACCTGCCGGCCGGTTTTTTCATGGATACCCTCAATGAGGCGCTTAAAACGAATCGCTGCCGGATAATCTTGCGGGTATTCCGACTTGGACAGCCCGTGATCCTCTTCCATTCTTTCAAGGCAATCGGTAATGAAATAATTCAGGGAAGCGACAGAATCGTATCCTAATGGGTTAAAATCGAAGTGAAGTACGGGGTATGCCTGCCATTCGGTTTCCAGGCTTGCTATGGCAAGCCCGTCGAACAGTTCCCTTTTGCCGAGAAAATAGGCTTTCAGCGTGGTAAGCAGGAGGCTTTTGCCGAAACGGCGTGGACGGCTGAGGAAGTAGGGCGCGGGTTCGTTTACAAGTTTCCACACATACCCGGTCTTGTCAACGTAAACACAGTCAAAATTCCTGAGTTTTTCAAAATCCTGAATGCCTATGGGCATTTTGCGGAGGGTCGCTCTTTCCATACATTAAGTATACCGCGACTTGGGTAAAACTACCAACCACCGCCACGTGTCCCCCATAGGATTTGGTGACCGCCACCCCTGCGTTACCCTCTGAAGTACACGATAACCCGGTATCCTCCCGATTTTCCCGCGCCGGAACGGGCTGTTAGGTTTTGTTTTGGGGCATCGCGTAGGGTGCTTCCCCGTGTGCGCTGCCCCTCCGAATTTTTGCGTTAAATGGGAAAAATCCGAGACGAAATTCCGAAAATGGTGTATACTCTGATAATCATGTTTGGAATTGGTAATCGCAATAAGTCTCAGGACCCGGAACAGTTTTGGCGGGAGTACGGCGCCCGGTACGGGGAAACGGTTCACGTGTATAGCTTGGGCCGTTATATCTCGGGCTGGGCCGAATTTCAGGATACCCTTTGGGGTTTGCTTATCGCTACTTCGGGAGGTTTCCGTTTCCACCACTTTCCCCATGAGGGGTGGATTCAGGCCCTTTCCCGTATCAGTTTTGGCGGCGATGCCCCCAAAGAAAGGACGATCTTCATTCCCCAGGAGCGGATCCTGGGAGCGGAACTCAGGATCGAGAAATCGTGGTGGAAACGATTTCTCAATCCTTCACTCCCGCGTGTCTTGATTCAGTACCGTCTTGACGGCGGCACTGCAGGAGAAGATGAGCCAGGGGGAGAAGACCGGGAAGGTCTGCTTGTTCTAGAAGCCGATCAGAAGGCCGCGGAAATAATCCGGCATCTGGATAAGCCGGCTATTATCTAGAATCTTCCCGGCCTTAACCGGCGTTCCTATCGGTGGTTTCGTCAGCGTCCCCACCGGCATTATCGCCGGTGTTTTCCCCGGCACTTTCGTGTTCAGGCACGCCGACCCCGGTTTCGCGCTTGTCTACCGGGGCTTGTTCCTGCAGTTTTTTTAGCCGCTGTTCCACATCCGCATCGTGGCGCAGGGCCAGAAACTTCGCCAGGTACTCCCCGGCTTCTTCGGGTCTGTTCAGATAGTACTGGCAAAGATCCGCGAGAAAAAGCCACAGATATGGGGTCTTTTTTTCGGTTTCCGCAAGCGTTTTGAGAATCGCATGGGCCTCTCCGTATTGTTCACGGCTGCGGGCAAGGATTGCGCGGAGGTATTCGGCGGGCAGTGTTTCCGCGCCGGTCGCCAATGCACGCGACAGGAAGATCTCCGCACCGTTCCAGTCTTTGTTCCCAAGGGCCGTTTCCACCTCCGCCAGAAGTTGATCCCCGGAGAACATGTGCAGATAAAGCACATGGGAGGGTTCCATGAAAGAAACGTCCGTTTCAATCTTTTCCCATTCCGGTTTTACTACCCTGATTGCGTACCGGGCTTTGGGTTTTATCGGGCTTATGATAAAATGACCCTGAATATCGCTTGAAGCCTGATACTTTCCGTTTACATAAATATCGGCGTTGGACACAGGACGGTTATCCCTGTCGTAGATCATGCCGTACAGCGCCTGGGACTTGTGTTTTGTTTTTGGGCCTGAAGCGCAGGAACACAGTAACACTACCGCACTAATAATTAAAAAATACCGATACCTTTTCAAATAATACTTTTTCATTTAACGATTGACTCCTTCTGTCGAATCTGCATTGACCGGAAAACCTTCCGGCATATCCGTAATTACGGTGATCTTGCCGCTTTCCCTTTCCTTAAAATACCGGCGCTCAATACCCGCCGAATCCCGGATAAAACCCAGAAGCTGCCATCCCTCCGTGTTTGGTTCGCCGGTTTTGCCGTCTGTTCCGCCGCCCGGTTCATCTGCCGGGTCGGGGACATTGTCCGGCGGTCCGGTGTTTGTCCCGGGGAGGGGCAGGCCGGGGCCCAGGACGCGAACAGGAACACGAACGCTTTCCGCGTTTTCTGCGTTTTCCCGGACGGTGCGGTAAAAGGCCCCGGCTATTTCTCCGGGCGGCACGGGATCTGCCGGTAAACCCAGGCGCGATCCTTCTGAAACAGCCGTGATTTTTGGAGGCCCACCACGCTCACCGATTGAATAAGCACTGACTGTTTCCGGATGAAAGACCACGCCCGGGAATTCGCCGGCATTAAAAGCCGGATGCCACCGGGCGGCAAATAAAAGCATGACAAGAGCGGGCAGCGCCAGGGGGATAAGACGGATTATAACACTAAAACATTTAAGAAGTTTAATGGAAATACTACTCATACTTGAACCTCATGACAATATCCGCCTCACGGGAACCGGGAACGGCGCGTATGCTGAGATAATTTATCGGACGGCGCCCGCGTCCGGATAATTCAGCTAGAAACTCAAAAAATTTAACAGTCTCGCAACGAAGCGTCAGTTCCGCAAGCCCATCCCCCTCTTTGTCGCCGAAACGCAGGCGTTCCCCCCGGATACCAGCCGCCCTGAGTAATTTTCGAACCGTCTCTATCCCCGTCTCCGGCCCGGACTCTAACGAATCCGAAGACTCCCCGAAGTCCGGGGACTGAAGCCTGGGAGGGGATTCCCGCAACGAATCAAGATAAGCCGCAAGTTCCGCCAGGCGGGTCTTATCGACCAGGCCAAGGGCGGCAATACGGTCCTGATACTCCGCGGAGGAGCTTAACGCTCCTTTTAACTTCAGTCCCCGGGCTGCGAGAAGCCAAAAAAAGAGGAGCGAAAAGAGGCCGATGCAAAACAGTTTTACTGTTTTACGGGTATTTCCTGCGTTATTCATGCCGTATCCTCCCTGAAACAGAGAACTGTTCCCAGTCCGCCTGTGAAGGTATTGTCTGGTGAAGGGCGATGCCGGTAAAATAGGGAGACTGTTCCAGTTCCCTGATCAGGCGGAGCGCGTCCCGGGCTTCGGCTTCAAGGCTGAATTTTTCCCCTTGAATGGTGATCGAGTGGATCCGCGCTCCCCGGATACATCTGTGGATTTCTACGATAAGGGCATAGGGATCCGGAAAGCCCGTGTCGTCAGCGCCGGGGCCGGGATTTTCAAGGGCCGCGATTTCCGCAAGAAGCGTTTCGCTTTCGTCGTGCCGGGCTTTCCGTTCATCGTAGGTCCGCTTGAGAAGGGCGGCGTTGTTTTCCGCCTTTGCCGTCACAATCACCAGCGAAAGAAACAGGAAAAGACCGTAAAAAGCCGGCAGAAATGCGGCCGCCTTTTTCACGTTTTTACCGGGAAAAGTTTCCTTTGTTTTTTTTCCGCGAAAAACCGTACATCTGCGTATATTGATTTTATCACGGAGATCGCCTGCGCCGAGGATCCGGTTGTCCGTATAGTGCCGTTTAAGGCTTTGGACATAATCATCCATCTCGTCCGTATCCTTTAAAATTATCAGTACCGGCCCCCGCTTTTCCGTTCCCGTTTTGGCCCGGAGGTTTTCAATAAAATCGAAGGGAGGAAACGTACCCCTTCTCCCGATTGTGGAATATTCCGTGAGTTCCTCTCCCGCAAAAAAGGCGGCATCGATCCAATCCGGCGTGACAAGTAAAACCAGATCGCTTTCCTTTCCGGCGTACTTTTGTCCGGCGAGGAGAAAGGCCAGGCCCGGGATAACAGATCCGCGCTTTTCCCGGTACCGCAGGCCGGTTTCAGGTTCTGCGGTAAAAACAGCCAGGGGCCAAATTTTTTCCGCCCTTTCCCTCCGGCTTCGGGGAAGCGGGAAACATTCTATATCGGCGTTATCCGTGTTTCCCGGATAACGCGGCCTTATTTCCCGGTGCACCGTTTTTTCGCGCTGTTTCCGCGGCAGCCGGGGAAGGCGCAGAATATCCGTTTGTACTTCCAGGGAAGACAGTAAAACCGCCGGTTTATTTCCCGGCATCACGGCGGAAATCGGTTTGCTTAAAGGCGCGGCATTGTTTACAAGCAGCATTATAGGTACCTCTGTTCAATAATTTGGTATTCGATTTCGGCTCCCGCTGACGGCGGGGCGTGGGAATCCGTTTCAGAAAAACCGGAATCATATTCTGGGGGAAGGCCGCAGAGTACGGTTCTGAGTGTTTTATTCCCACCGGCGACGGTTATCTCCCAAAACCATGTAACGGATCCCAGGTAGTGCAAAAGCAGATTATCGGGCGCGATGCCCAAAATCAGGGATATGCCGTCATGGGAGATTCCTTCTCCCTCACGGCGGGTAAGAATTTCCAAAAGCCGTCCTTCAGGCGAATCGACGCCGTAATCTGGATAGGCCAGGAGTTCACGCAGAAGATCCGGATCGACGTGATTTATGTTTATCATGGGTTCGGCGTTCACAAAGGGGAAAAGTTCGCTGTAGTTTATTCCAAAAAGCATGCGTAAATCCCCCGGCGTGGAGATCCGGCGGTCAAGGAGCAGCATTTCTATCGTACCCCGCAGCCTTTCCGCGGCTTCGTCCGAACCGGTAAGGGAACGGGCAAGATCACGCGCGGCGAATTCGTCCAGCAGGTTTATATTCGCCCAGCCGTAACAGGAAAAGTACCTGTCAAGATTTACCGGAATAAACAACCCTTCGTACGCGGAAGGTGAAAGGACAAGCCCGTGATCTTCACGGTACTGCTGCAGATCGGCGGAAGTTTTTCCGGGCACAAAAAGCAGGGCAAGCGCGGTTTTGTCAAAGATGTTCTTCCTCGTAAAGTTGAGGTTTATCCGATCCGAAATGGGGTTGATGTTCACCGTATAATCGTCTTGTGTTTTTTCATGCCAGGTCCAGACCGGATCGGTAAAACATTGAACGCCGGGGCTGGGATCATTCCGTATGGCATCGATTACCTGTGCGGTAATCCTGTTTAATTCGACAGAAATACTATTGTCATGTTGAAAGCGAAGTATGGTCTGAACCCCCGAATGCAGATAAAGCCCGATTCCCAAAACAAGGGCGGAGAGGAGAACGAGCATAAAAAGAAAATAAACCGACGCGTATCCGCTGTCGCCCTCCGCCGGCGGAAATTTTGTCCGAAGCGCCGGGACACCTTGCCGCATTATAAAACTATTCATAGAAACCCCGCTTTACCGGAAACGCCGCGAAAGGCGCTAGTGTATAAAACGATTCGTTCCGGTATTCAAAATCGAGTTTCAGCGCCAGCGGGCGGCCTTCGTCATCGCGGAGCACCTC
>JAIROH010000134.1 GCA_031257595.1 Treponema sp.
ACTGTGCGCAAAAGCGCACTTTTGAAACCGGCTTTTGTACTTTTTCAGGCCCTCCGGGCCTTACAAAAGTACTTTTTTATTGGTAGTGATTTCAAAATTTCAATTTTGAAATCACCTCATTTCTTTTATTTTTAAATATTGAGATGGAGTATATACTTTTATTGTTGATTTTTTATAGTCTTCTATGTTCCGTGTAATTATATAATCCATTTTATTTTCTACCGCCGTAAAATATTGTACCGCATCTTCAAAATCATTGAATCCTGACTCTAACGCTTTTTGTATAATTTTATCATCAACATTTAACACGGTCAATATTAGCCTTAATTTTTTCAGAAAATTTATTGATGTGTTATGATCTTTCAACTTTTTCTGTATGTAATATGTATTTGTAAAAATGACAGTAGATGTATATCCCTTGTACTCATCCGCTTCTACAAGATTTATTAATTTTATTGCATCATTTACGTCATTTTTTAATAATTCATCTCGTCGAATAGAAACATCCAAAATAATATCATTATCAAAGAAAAGTTTTTCTTTCATATATATTTTTCCATCAGTGCGTCAGTTAAAATTTCTTTATACCCTGTGTTCTTATTCACTTTAATTATTCCCACTAATTCTTTGGTTATTGGACCCAAGGTATTATATTCAACTTTTTTATCCACCGATAAAGATATTGAAGACAAATATTCTTCAACCAATTTTGAAACGCTTCTTTTTTGATTTTTAGCGTATTTTTTAGCGTTTTCTATTACGTTTTGGTCAATACTTAACGTTAATTTTGTATACATAAACATCTCCTACGTGATAATATAAGATATATTTTACGTATTGTCAATAAGTTTTTAATTTTTTTCAGAATTTTTTGGGCAATGTCGCATAACGTTTCGGTTGTATGGAAACCGCTTGCGCGGTAATCAGAAAGTGGGAATGGATCGTGGCAGAATGACCTAGGAGCCTGTTGCACTTGTGGATATTTTTGCATACTTATGCAAAAATATCCCGGTTTAAGGGCTCCTTTGGCAGTTTGCGAGGGACCACCAGGCCCCGAAGCGCATACAGACCTGACGTTTGTTTTTTATATTTATTACCTAATCAGTATGATAAGCATCATCAATAGGCTAATGAAAGGTTTATAACCATTGTTTATATAATACCACTGTCTTTTAAAAAATATGATTTTTTTGATATTTTTAATATTCCCACCTTTTAATTGAACATCAAAATTTACTTGTAGCGTATAATCATAACTATAAAGAAGTGAATTATAATATCTCAAATAATATGCCTCCATATACATATCATCTTCATTTATATTTGCAGTAGGGAATATAATATTATATTCATCAAATAAATTTTTATTTATATATGTACCGTCCTCATTTATAAAGTCATAAAAAGATTCCGTTATTTGCTTTGTACTATCCATAATTTGTTCATCATATTTATTATATCTTTTTGTTACCCATATATTATGAGCCGGTTTCAAAATTAATTAACTATGCGCAAAAGCGCACTTTTGAAACCGGCTTTTGTACTTTTTCAGGCCCTCAGGGCCTTACAAAAGTACTTTTTTATTGGTAGTGATTTCAAAATTTCAATTTTGAAATCACCTCATTATGTAAAATTATTCTATCAACAGTATTTAGGTCAATATAAAAATGTAATCCTTTTCCAGTAACATCAGTAATGAAGATACCCTCTTTTTTAAATTTGTATTCAAGAATTGGATAACTTGAAATATCAGTAAAAATATTAATTGGAAAAAATAATACAAATAAAACAATTATTACTTTCCATCTGGTTTTCATACCACTATATTCTCATGAAAGTATATCTATGTCAATATCTATATCGAGGTTTTAAGTTTATTACAAATGTGTACACAAATGGCGCATAACCATATGTATATGATCATGTAGTGCTTACAGGCCCTACCGGGCTTTTTTAACAGCGCGTTCAGTCTCCAAACACCCGGAAAAAAGCCGCCGTGCTGCTCCGCTCAAGTTCCGGGGCGATGAACGCCGTATCGGCGCTCATCGCCCCGGCCGTTCCCGCGTCCTGACCGCCGCGGATTGCCGCGGCTGCCAGGATCACGGCGGGAAGGTCATCAAACGACGAATGGCGCTTTCCCCGCAGCGGCTGAAAAGGGGCGTCGGTTTCAAAGAGGAGCCTTTCCGCGGGGAAAGCGGCGCAGGAACGGATCGCGTTTTTGTGGTTCAGCATGATTGTCGTACCGAAAGAAAAAAAGGCGTTTATCCCCCGGCGCAGAAAGGAAAAGCCTTCGTCGGGGCTTCCCGGCCAGGAATGAAACACGACGGCGGGGAGCTTTTTTAAGGCTCCGGCATGGGGAAAGACCTTGTGCATGGCCCTGCGGACATGGAGTACCAGGGGAAGGCCATATTGCAGGGCGATATCGAGGTGGACGGCAAAAAGCTCCTCCTGTTCCGTTTCCGTCGCGCGGTAGCCTGAGTCAAAAAGGTCGAAGCCTGTCTCGCCGACAGCCGCAAGTTCTCCCGCGGCGGCGTATTCGGCAAGGGCGGCAACGGAGGCCCGGATTACGGCATCGGGACCGGGGACTGCGGCTTCGTCCGCGAGGCTCCGCGGCGCCTGGGGGTGAACGGCAAAGCACAGGAAAACAGGCGGCGCCCCTTCCCGCAGCGCGTCGGCGGCCAGCTTCCGGTGAAACGCGAATTCTTCCCTGTTCCAGGCGCTTGCCGCGGCGGCGACGCCAAGACGGCGGCGGGCCTTTTCCGCTTCCGGATCCAGTTCGAGCAGATTCTTCAGATGGACATGGGCGTCACAGGGCATGGAATCCTTCTTTTTTCTATGATATGATAATCGTGTACGATAAGGAAGAGATCGGTGAAATATTCATTTTTAAAAACCAGTACACACGCGCCGTTTGCGGGACTCTTGGTTTTGTTGTTTCTTCTGGGCGGCTGTGGTTCTTCCGGCGTTAATTTCAGCGATGGCCGTTTCGGTTTTCTCGCGGTTGACGAATCTCCGCCCGGCGCGGCGAAAATCCGGCTAAGTCTTGTTGACTATGGAGACGGTAAAGCGGTCAGGGCGGACATGGCGGGGGCCGGAGCGCCGTATATCGTCATTGACGCCTCAAGTCTGCTGGGAAAGAAAGCCGCCGGACTGCGGGTTATGGAAATGACCCTGGCCCTTGAGCGGGAAGACGGGGAATTTTACGCGGCGTCGGGAGAAATTCGGGCCTACAGCGGAAAGGAACGTTCCGAATCGTCCGACAGCTGGTCCGTATATCTTCCCGAAAAAAACCCCAATACGGCAAGGGCCGTTCTCGAAGACGGCGAATACTTTATACCCGGAGCGGACAATTTCTTTATCCTTACCCGAAAAGTCGACAACGCGCTGGAAGCGGGAAAAGACCCCTCGAGTTTTATTATCGCCGCCATCCGTTTTTTCGACGCCGCCGGAAATGAAATGGGGGTGAATTCCCGCGCCGTTTTCCGGGCGCCGGAAGGTTTCGGCCAAAGGGATCTTTCAAACCTCGCGGCCGTCGGCGAGGAATATGTCCTGGAAAAGTCGAACGGTTCTTCCAGAGACTGGGGCCAGGCCGTCGCCCTCGACACGCTTAAAAACGGCGGAAGCCTTGATCCTTCCCTCTTCGCGGGAAACGCCGCGGTGATGGTATACTACAGTTCCGCCAGCCCCCCGGAACTGATACTGCAAAGCTGGACCGGCGGAGCGGGATGGGCCAAGGTCGCTCCGTTGGCGGTAAACGATTCGGCTTCCTGCGCCCAGTATGCCCTGGACGATATGGCGGAAGCTTTCGGTACGCCTGACTTTGCCGCGTACCTCGACAAATTCTACGTGGGCGATACCGGCGCCGATCTTAAAGTATACGCGGTAAGCGTCGCGTCTTTGCAATAGGAGCCGGGCATGAAAAAAAAGACACGCCGTTTTGTTTTGTTCTGTTTCGTTTTGTTCTACTTCGTTCTGTTCCTGTTGTGCGGGGGCTGTAAAAACCGGGCAAGCGTTCCGGAGACACCGCCTTCCGCGGCGCGGCCTTCAACGGCAAAATATACCGAAGACGGCAGGCGTATCATCACGCTGGGAACATGGTACGACCGTTACTACATGAGCAGGCATCAAAAAATAGAGGATGATCCCAAAATGGCGTTTCCCGTAACGGCCCGGCTCAGGCTGGAACGGATCAGGTATATCGAGGAAAAGTACAACGTCGTCTTTAATTCGGTAAACCTTACCTTTGACGGAGTGCAGGAAAGCATTGAAACGTCGATTCCGGACGGAAGTCCCGACGCGGATATCTACGAAGTGGACCTTCAGTTCGGCATTCCCGCCGTCCTTAACGGCTATGCCGTTTCGCTTGAAGAAATGGGGCTTGGGGGAACCGACGTGCTTGCCGATCAGCGGATCATGAAATACCTCGCCCTTACCGGGCAGCGGGAGGAATTTCTTTTTGCCCCTTCGGTTTCGGGCGGCACAAGCGCTTATGTACTTGCCTTTAACGCGGACATGATCCGCGCGGCGGGACTTCCCAATCCCCAGGATCTGTGGGACAGGGGAGAATGGACATGGGACAGGTGGCGCGAATACCTTAAAGTCCTTACCAGGCGCAGTAATGACGAAAGGCCGAGCATTTACGGTTTTTCCGGCTACTGGACGGATCTTTTGACCAACCTGCTTTTTTCAAACAACGCGGGCATCGCAAGGGGCGTCCGTGAAGAGTTGTCGGATCCGAAAACCATGGAAGTTCTCGCCTTTATTTACGACATATACAATACCGACAAAAGCGCCCGGCCCTGGGATCCCTCCAACTGGGAAATCAACAACCGCCTCTATGCCGAAGGGCTTTCCGGATTCTGGATCGGCGCGGACTGGATCTTCGACGAACAGGGAGGAAAGGATCTGCCGTTTGAAATCGGCGTGGCGCCCTGGCCCGTAGGCCCGCGGGGAAACAGGGAGACCAACCGCCAGAGCCGTCCCCAAAACAACTGGTACTTTATTCCGCGCGGGGTTGAAAATCCCCGCCTTGTCTACGATGTTTTTTTTGACTGGGTAAACTGGTTTGACGGCGACACGGAAGTTTCCGAAGAACACTGGTCCAGAAACCAGTACATGAACGACAGAAATTACGCGTATGCCGTCATGATGGCGTCAAGGCCCGGATTCGACATGTGGGACAGCCTTGGAACAGGCTTTAATTTGCTGCCGCTTATAACAGGCAAAGCGCTTCCCGAAGAGATGGTAGAAGAATATGCGTCACAATACCAGGCCGCGCTTGATGCGTTTTTCAAGTAACGTGAAGCCGGCTTTTCGTTCCTTTTTTCCCGCCGTTTTTGTTTTTCCGGCCCTCTGTTTTTTAGCCGCCTGTTTTTCCCCCTTTTGGAGCTGCGGATCGAAGAACAGGACGGAACAGGGAAGCGTTGAGTACGGGCGTTACAGCGAAGTTCCCGGTGTAACGGCGGAAGAAAAAGCCGCCGTCGAATCTCTGGCCCGGAGCACTTCCTTTTTTACCTACGGCATGCTCCAGAGTACCGAATGCTTCCGCAATGAAAACAACATGACCAACGGTTTTGCCGCCCTGGTCTGCGAATGGCTTTCGGAATTTTTCGGCATCAAGTTCAGGCCGGTCATATACAACTGGGACGCGCTGCTTAAAGGCATAAACGATCACAGCATTTCTTTTTCCGGGGAAATTTCATCATCCCTTTCCGGCTACTATATGACGGATTCCATAGCCGAGCGTAAAATACAGTTTGTCAGCATGGAAGGTTCCGACAGGCTTGGCATCGCGGCCCATTCCAGGACGCTCAAATACGGCTTTCTTGAGGGAACCACGACGGAAGACCTCGTATCGCCCTATATCGGGCAGGAATTTACCGCGGTGGGAGTGACAAACTACACCGACGCCTACCAGAAACTTATCCTCAGGGAAATAGACGCCCTCTTTATGGACGAAACCGTGGAGGGAATTTTTTCCCTTTACGACAACCTTATTATCGAAGATTTCAAGCCCCTTACGTATAACAGGGTTTCTTTCGCGACCGGCGATCCGCGGCTTGAGAGCGTTGTTTCGATAGTGCAAAAATACCTGCAATCCGCGGGAAGTTACCGCTTTGCCCAAATGTACGAAGACGGACTTGAGTCCTATTTGCAATACAACCTCTGGAGCCGTCTTAGCTTTGAAGAACGGCACTATGTGGAAGAGCACAGGGAAGTTCCCGTTCCGGTGGCAATGGAAAGCGACAACTATCCGGTAAGCTTTTACAATAACCGCGAAAGGGAATGGCAGGGCATAGCCGTAGACACGCTCGCGGCTATTGAAAAACTTTCTACAATACGGTTTGCCTGCGTCAATTCACCGGAAGATAAACTCGAAGACATTGTCAACAGTTTTAACGAAGGCAGGGCCGCGATGACGATGGAGGTGATCCGTTCGGTTTCCCGGGAACAAAACTACCTTATGGCGGCGCCCTATCAAACCGATTATTACGCGTTTATCTCTCCGTCGGACGCGGTCGAAGTTACCCTCAGCGACATTCCCTACAAGACGATAGGGATCATCAGGGGAACCGCCTATGGCGGCATCTTTAGGGAACTTTTCCCGAACCACCGGAACACAATCGAATACGCGGACAGAAAAGACGCTATCAGGGGACTTGAAAACAGGGAGATAGAACTTCTCATGGGAACCAGGAACCTGCTCCTGGGCATCACAAACTATATGGAAAAAACCGGCTACAGGGCGAATCTGGTGCTTCAACGCCCCTATGAATCGGCTTTTGGCATCAACCGGGATGAGGTTCTTCTCGGCGCCATCGTCAACAAAACCCAGGCCCTGGTTGACACAAACCGCATCGTGGACAACTGGACAAGGCGGGTTTTCGATTATTCCGGAGCGATGGCCAGGGCCCAGAAGCCGTTTCTTATCGGCGCTTCGGTATTTATGGGGGCGGCCCTGTGTCTTGTGGCGGCGCTGTTTTTCAGAAACAGACAGATGGCGCTGAACCTGGAACGTACCGTCAAACAGCGTACCTATGAGCTGGAAGTGCAGACCGAAGCGGCCAGGGTCGCTTCCCAGGCAAAAGGCGAATTTCTCGCGAGGATGAGCCACGAAATACGGACTCCCCTCAACGCGATTATAGGGATGACCGCCATCGCCAGACATGCCGGAACCGCTGAAAAGAAAGAGCGCTCTCTTGTGGAAATCGAATCCGCCTCAAATCATCTTTTGGGAATCCTCAATGACGTTCTTGACATGTCGAAAATTGAAAGCGGAAAATTTGCCGTAGTGGAGGAAGCTTTTGACCTTGACCAGGCCATGAAAGAAGTCGAACAGATTATCTCACTGCGCTGCAAAGAAAAACATATTGTGTTTACGACAGACTTTTCGCTGCCCGGCGAATCATGGGTTACCGGAGACAAGCTCCGGCTCAAGCAGGTTTTGATCAACCTCCTCGGGAACGCCGTCAAATTCACCGATAACGACGGAACGGTTGGTTTTTCCGCGCGGGGCCGGGAAGAGGGGGACGGAAAACTCCGGGTTCATTTTCTTGTCCGTGATACCGGCATCGGCATGAAAGCGGAGCAGATGAAAAATCTCTTTAACGCGTTTGAGCAGACGGACAATACCATAGCCGTACGTTACGGGGGAACGGGCCTGGGGCTTGCCATAAGCCAGAACCTGGTAAAACTTATGGGCGGGATCATCTCGGTAAAAAGCGAATACGGCAAAGGTTCGGTTTTTGATTTTACCCTGGACATGGAACGGGCCGCGGCCGAAGCGGACGGCGAAGCCCCCAAAGGGAAGGTTCCCGATCTTACGGGAAAACGCATACTCCTTGTCGAGGATATTGAGATCAACAGAATCATCCTCAAGGAACTGCTCGGTGAAACCCATGCGGTTATTGAGGAAGCGGAAGACGGAAAAAAAGCCCTTGATAAATTCGCTTCTTCAAAAGAAGGCTGTTACGATCTTGTTTTTATGGATGTCCAGATGCCCAACATGGACGGCCACGAGGCAACCGAAAAAATAAGGGCCCTTAAACGAAAAGACGCGAAAAAAGTGCCTATTATCGCCATGACAGCTAACGCTTACAAGGAAGACATAGACAAGGCCCTGGAATCCGGAATGAACGGGCATCTGGCAAAGCCTGTCGACATGGACGAGGTAATGAAGGTACTGTCCCGCTGGCTTACCTAATGTTCTGTCCTAGACAGATATAGACAAGACCCTCTTCTGTAAATAAAAGCCCACTCTGATAATTTTGGCAAAAACAAAGAGCAAATAGCGTCAAAACCCACGTCGCCTGAGGTGATACATGCGTATACGCCCGTCACGGCAGATTGCCGGATGCCTTTGTTTGGTATAAGACGGCGGCAATTCCCCTGTGAAGAGCATACGGCGTCCGTAGGTAATAGACCAGAGTCTGCGTAGGAGAAGGCGACGACCGTCTAGCTCGAACGGGGTTGCCGCCGTCCTATGGTAACGCAAAGGCATCCGGCAGTTTCCTGATACGGGCGCATGTGCCTGCCCCACTAAGCAGCGACGCGGGTTTTGCTACCATTAAACAATTTGATTTTGTCAGAACACTAACTCTCCCCGATGTCGCGCCTGAACGCCATACCGTCAAAGGCTACGGCGTTCAGGGCCGCATAGGCTTTCCCCCGGGCTTCTTCGGGACCGGCGCCGTATGCCGAAACGGCAAGCACCCGGCCGCCGGCGGTTCGGAGTCCCGAACCTTCGGAACCTCCGGGGCCGCGAACCGCCCCGGCCGCAAAAAGAACGGCGCCGGTTTTGGCGAAAGCCGTTTCGTTAAAGGCTATTGCGTCGCCTTTACGGTACTCACCGGGATAACCGTCGGCTACCGCTACCGGCGCGCAGACGGCGCCGGGTTTCCATTCAAGGGAAAAGGAATCAAGGCTGCCGTTTACAATGGACAGGCAGAGTTCGGCAAAATCCGATTTCATCAAGGGAAGTACCGCCTGGGTTTCAGGATCGCCAAGACGCACGTTGTATTCAAGAAGGCGGCACGTTTCGTTTTGTATCATCAGGCCGAAAAAAATAAAGCCCCGGTAATCAAAACCTTCCGCCCTTATGCCCTTTAAGGTTGGCTTGAGAATCGCCTCCTCAAAATCCCTTCGGGCGGCGGCGGAAAACTCCGGCGCCGGGGCTATGGCGCCCATACCGCCGGTGTTGGGACCCTGGTCGTTGTCAAAGCGCCGTTTATGATCCCTGGCCGCCACGAAAGGCAGTATGCATCCGGTTTTGCCCGCGCTGACCGCCGCGAGAACCGACACTTCGCTGCCTTCGAGAAATTCCTCAATGACAATGGTTTTTCCCGCGCCGCCGAGTTTTCCTTCTTCCATAAACGAAACAATCGTCTCCGCCGCCTCTTTCATCCCGGAGGCGATAACGACTCCCTTTCCCGCGGCAAGCCCGTCGGCTTTGATGACAAGCGGCGAAATGCCTTCGCCGGATGTTTCGGCGGATTTTTTGCCGGTCTTCCCGGCGGCCTTTCCACGATTTCCGGTCCCGCCGAAATGTTCCCGCGTTACCTCCAGGGCTTTGTTTACGTCGGTAAACGTATAAGACCGGGCCGCCCTTACCCCGTAGGTATTCATGAACGATTTTGCGTAGGCCTTGCTTGATTCAAGCATCGCGGCTTTTTTTCCGGGGCCCGCTATGGGAAGTCCCGCTTCGTTAAAACGATCCGCGATGCCCGCGGCCAGCGGGGCCTCGGGGCCGACTACGGTCAGATCGATCTTTTCTCTTTTGACATAACGAATAAGGGCTTCCTGTATTTCCGCTTCACAGGGATCCCTGCCCAAAAGATCCACGTTTTCACATTTTTTGCCGGATTCGGAAACAAAACCGGCGGTTCCGCCGTTGCCGGGCGCGGCGTACACTTTTGAGACTTTCGGCGACTGCAGCAATTTCCACACCATCGCGTGTTCCCGCCCGCCGGAACCGATAACAAGCACTTTCATGGTTTTATTATACAGCAAAGCAATACCTAAAGGAACAACATGCGGGCGAAGGTTCTGGCAAAATCAAACGACAAAATGATAGTTTTAGTCCGCATCGTTGATTCTCGAGGCACATGTGCCCGCGCCCTGAACAGGCGCACAAAAACGAAAATGGCGGGGCCTGTCCATGGAATACGGCACGAAGCAAGTTCGTACCGTTTCCACGGACACCCGCCTCCACCTTTTTTCTGTGTGCGCCTGTTATATCCTCCGGGCACATGTGCATCACCGGTATCATCGGCGACGCGGACTAACGCCAATATCCGTTTTTTGATTTGGTCAAAACTATAAGAGTAAACCTTCATCGGTTAAATATGGTCTCTGCGCAATCTGTATTTGTCGGTACACCAGTTTATCGATGATTGATCCTCATTGGCGTACATTTCAACGAAGTGATCCCGCTTTTCATTACCAGAAAGCGGAGGAACGGGTTGTACATGAACGGGGATTTCAGGCTTTTGACAAAAAGCCTCAGCGCCATACCGAATGACGCGCGCCGGTATGCCCCATGGATCGCGGCGGCGGAAAGGTTTTCCGCCAGAGCGCCGGTTTTTTGAACTGCCGTTCCCAGATTGCGGGCGCTTTCCATCGCGTAGCTGATCCCCTCAAGCGAATTCGGGTTGATAAATCCCGCCGCTTCCCCGATCAGGAAGATCCCGGCCTTTCCGGTACAAAACCGGAAAGGCCGGGGGCGCAGTACAAGGCAGCTTTCGGTACGGAATCCCCGGATTTCGGAGGAATCCGGAATTCCGGAGGAATCCATGGCTTTTGTGGAATCCGGGGTTCCCGTGGAATCCGCGCCGGAGAAAAAAACCGCCGATACAAGTTTCTGTTTAAGGCTTTTGAAAGCCGCCGGCGCGTGTTTACGGGGAAAAGCGCCTCCAAGGATAAACGAGCCGTCTTTCGAGAGCCCCCAGCAGTACAAATCGGTTAATTCAGGATCAAGAAAACAAAAGTAACCGGGCTTTGCCGTTTCGGCGGGAAACCATTCCTGTATGGCGGTATAGGTTCTGATACGGAAAGCGGGGAAAAAGGCCCGCCGTACCGCGGAATTCGCCCCATCCGCGCCGACAATAAACCGCGCTTCCACGATGCGTTCCCCGGCTCCCGCCGCCGCATAGCGTATCCTGAATCCGCCCCCCTCAATGGCTTCCGCGCCGGTGAACGTCGCTCCCTGGACAATTTCCGCCCGGCCACGTTTTGTTCCGCCACTTTCGGTTCCGGCGTTCTCCGTCCGGCCGTTCTCCGCAGTTTCCGCCGCGTTTATAAGCGAGACAAGCCAGCGGTCAAATTTGTCTCTGTCGATATTAAGGTACTGTCTCTGGTAAGCGCGTTCGATGCGGCTTTTTAGATCGACGGTCTGTACACAAAAAACCTGGGGATCCGAGAGAACCCGCAGGGGCAGCGTAAACCCAAAAGACGCGATGGCTTTTTGGGCGGCCGGGGCGAGAAGGCCGCCGCAGGGTTTGCCGTAAACGCGGCGGGGAACGCCGGTTTCCGGCGCGTCCGAGGGCTTTTTGTCCAAGGCCAGTACGGAATAACGGCCGGAAAGAAGCCGCGCCGCCGTCGCTCCGGCAGGGCCAAGCCCTATAACGGCAAAATCGTAGCGCATGTTTAGTCCTTGCAGCCTACCAGTGTTCTGTCTTATACGGATCGCATAGAGACCGTATTCGACAGATAAAAATTTACTCTTATAGCTTTGGCTAAATCAAAGGGCAAATAGTGTCAATGCCCATGTCGCCGGGGGTGATACATGCACATGCGCCGGTAACCGGGATTACCGGACGCCTTTGTTTGGTATAAGACGGCGGCAATCCCCCTGTGAAGAGCATACGGCGTCCGTAGGTAATAGACCAGAGTCTGCGCGGGGCGCAAACTCCCAAGGGAAAATCCGGCATGGACGCCGCGCCATGGATGGCGCTGTATCCATGCTCTCCGCCACCGGCGGAGAGGTGGCAGGCCACCCGGAAACCCAGGCTGCTTTCATCATTGGTCCCCGCCCATCTATACGTAAACGGAGCGCTGCTGCCCGGCGTTCCCCCGCGGGCAGCGTACTCCCACTGGGCCTCCGTGGGTAAGCGGTAGCCGTTGGCCCCCGGCTTCACCTTTGCCTTGTCCACCGCCGTACCGGTTCCCCTGTCGTTGGTGGAAGTCCTCAATACCGTAGTGGCATCTTCCATGTAATACACCGGCTCTTTCCCGCTCAGCTCGCTGTACGCGTTGCACTACACTATTGCATCCCGCCAGTTTATACACGTTACCGGTTCGGTCTTTGCCGCTGATGCGGGAGCAGCCCCCTCGGTTCCGTCATACCCTTCCGCGCCCGCATTGGCACCGGTTCTCATGTTCCATTAGGTCTGCGGGCCGGGCCGGGCAGATCCCTTAAGCCTGCTCCGGCTGCGTCTCCTGCGGGGAGCGGCTTCCTGGGGGCTTTCCCCGGCGGGTCCCCGGTTCCGTTCTC
>JAIROH010000135.1 GCA_031257595.1 Treponema sp.
GATTGGCGGCGTTTTCTGCCGGTAACCGGAGAGTTCACCGTAAAGAAACTCGCGGAAAAAGCGAAAATCAAGCCGGTTCTTGCCCGCAAAACCCTGTATGTGCTTGAAAAAACCGGCCTGGTGGAAAAGGTACGAAAAGAAGGCAGAAGTTGGGTATATATGCCGGCGGTACTATCCCGAAAACCGCCGGACGTCTCTGTGTAACACAACGCGGAACGACAGCATAGTAGTATGTTTAGCCGCCACTCCTACCACATGTCGCTGGGATCGTCGGCGTCCTTTATGTCCTCGGCAAAGAGGTCGGTAACGGCCCGCAGATCGTCAAAATAGATGTAATAGGAACCGTAAGCTTCCATCGGATCACAGTCAATGCGGAACCCGGTAATTTTGATGCCCATCATGCTATTGTAATGATAATTCCGCTGAACTATACCGTGAACCCCATCAAGAGCCTGGGGAGGAATCGCGACGGTCATTTTTTTCCAGCCCTGGAAATTCAATTTACCCATATAAAGCTCGAAATAACGGCCGAAGGCGTCTTCAATAAGCAGGTTAAGCTCGTGGTTAAAATTCCGTCCGGCTACCCAGATCGAAACGGTTTTGGTAATGCCCTCAATCGGAACGGGACGCATCGGATAAATCGTAAAACTGTTGTAACCCCGATGCAGAAAATCTATCCTCGTACCGAGAACATAATTATCCGGGATGTCAAGGTTTTCTTCCTCGGGGATCGGCGTCTTTGCCGAAGGACCCCCGTCAAACAGCCTCGTCGTGGAATATCCTTCGTCGACGGACATGGTAGACATCCAGAAACCATCGTATTCAAATTTATCTACCGAAATCTCTTTAAGCTTTTGCTGGGCTTCGGTTATACCAAGCTGGGCGGCGTCCGGTTCCCCAACATTCTGGGCAAAAAGGCCCGGAACAACAAGAGATACAATCAAGGCGGCAAAAATAACGTGTTTCATGGTGTCTCCTTAATTACCCGAATCCCAGTTTTCCCGTATCCAGTCAGGATCCGTCAGGTCATCGCCGTCGTAGAGGGATTCAAAGGTATCGGTTAATACCTTGAACTGGTCAAAGTAAATATAAAAATTACCAACCGCCTCCGCGGGGGTGGTCCAGATGCGGAATTTGACAAATTTAAGGTAAATGTTGTTCCTTTCCACGGCGCTGGTCATACTGGACGATTTTGGATCCAGGATGATCCGCCGGCGCTGGGGAATGTAGGTGGGAACCAGCGCCCGAAGGTTCTTCCAGCCCTGGTAAGCAAGGCTGCCCAGGTAAATCGTATGAACCACTCCCTGCTCATCCCGGATATACGCTTCCAGATAATAGTTAAGATTGGATCCCCAGGCCCACATATCCAGGTACCGTACCCGGCCGGGAATGGGAATTTCATAAGGTCCGGCTTCGTCCCCGTCATCCTTGAGGGTCGGATAGACGTCTATCCAGTTGTAGCCCATCCTTTTGAATTTACCCCAAACACCGAATATCTTGAGATCTTTACCGTCCCGGTTGTTTCTGAACAGGGCCATGGGCCACCCTTCTTTGTGGTCAACTTTGGGGAAAAAATCATATTCGTACTGAGGAGGAGTACTCCAATGTTTGTCAAACCCGTAATTCACAAAAGAAGGATTATCCCTGTCTGTTTCATCCTTGCCTACGGCATAACGGCTGGCTTCTTTCTTCCAGACATATTTGGAGTCTTCCGTATTGTCAAAAGACTCCAGGATTTTCGATTCCAGATTAACGGTAAAATCATCACCGAACGCCGCCAGGGTTACTCCCGCCAATAAAGCGATAAGGACAACCCTAAAACTATTATGTTTCATTCCAATACTCCTTTTCACGTTGCAATGGAAAATGAAGTCTGTTAAGATTATATTTCTTTCGCGTCTCTTTGTCAAACCTCTTGCGCGGTTTTCTTTAATTATCCCCAATCCCCGGGGAAAAATTTAGCCTTTTTATCTGTCCGGCCGATATACCCGCCGTTTTTGATCCCGAAACCCAGGGAACCGAAGGAATGATACCCTGAAACTGCCCTTTTTCAAGCAGTTTCAGGGCCTCCGGAACGGTTTCCCAGGGCGAATCGCTGAAAATCACCGCCGCTTCAGCCGGTACGATGGCGGGATCGAGCCAGGAGTACAGAATGAACGGGACAGCCGGCTCTCTCTTAAAAAAAACCTCCCCGCCGCCCGCGACCACCGCGCAGGCCGCTTCTTCGGGAAAATCCCCGTTTGTAAACCGGACGCGGGAAACCGCCCGCGGACCGGCGCTCTCTTCCACCCCCTGTAACAGGGCGGATCTTTGCTCCGCGGAAACCGTTCCGGCCTGAACGAGGATTTCCCCGGACGAGACAGCCAAAAGACCGGCGCAGAATCCTCCGCGGTAAAAGTCCGTAAGCGTGTCGGTCGAATACCAGGCCAGGCCGCCCGGCGCGCCGGCCGAAACCGCCGGGCCGGGAGAAGCCGTTTCCAACGTTTTCTCCCGGCCCGCGAGCACGGCCACGGATGCGTCAGGATAATCCCCAATGTACCGCAGCGCCCCGTCCCGGTAGCGGTACGGGAAAAAAACCGCGTAAGGCCTGGCCGAAGCCATCCTGGCCGCGAGGGAAACCAGATCCGGCCCGGCGCTTTCCGTGACAAAAGCCGTTTTAACCTGCCTGAAAAACAGCGCCGACAGGCGTATCTTCTTCATCATGGTACGCTGTTCTCCGTAGAGGGCGGTAAAAGCGGAATCGGTCACCAGTACGACAGGCCGCCTGGAAAAAAAGACCGCGGCAACGACGACAAGACCGCAGAAAACGGCGGAAAGCGCCCGGACAAAACGGCGCGTGAACAGAATCCGTGGTTTTTCAGGTAAATTCGCCATTCCCTCATCTCACAACAAACAAAAGGCCGGCCGGGAAGTAACCAACTTCCTGGACAGCCCCGTCGACATGATGCCGCCCTTTCCTTTTTCCGGCTTTTCTACTATACTTTAAAATAATAAATCTTTCAGTAAGGAGCTGCTATGACCAGTTATAAGGAATTAGGCCTTGTCAACACCCAGGAACTTTTTAAAAAAGCGGTTTCGGGCGGCTATGCCCTTCCCGCCTACAATTTTAACAATATGGAACAGCTTCAGGCCATTATCCAGGCCTGCGTAGAAACCAGGTCCCCGGTTATTCTTCAGGTTTCATCCGGCGCCCGCAAATACGCCAATCAAAATCTGCTTAAAAACATGGCCCGGGGCGCGGTGGAATATGCCCACGAACTGGGCTGCGACATCCCTATCGTCCTCCACCTGGATCACGGCGATACGTTTGAGCTGTGCAAGGACTGTATAGAAACCGGGTTTTCCAGCGTCATGATAGACGGCTCCAGTAAGTCCTACGACGAAAATGTCGAATTGACCAAAAAAGTCTGTGAATTTGCCCATTCCCGCAAGGATTATGTAACCGTGGAAGGCGAACTTGGGGTTCTGGCCGGGGTCGAAGACGACGTGGTGGCGGAACAGAGCCACTACACCCAGCCCTCCGAAGTTATCGACTTTGTCAAGAAAACCGGAGTCGATTCGCTGGCTATTTCCATCGGTACCAGCCACGGGAGGGCCAAGTTCAAACCGGAACAGTGCACAAGGGACGCCAACGGGATTCTTATTCCGCCTCCGCTGCGTTTCGACATCCTCGAAGAAATCGAAAAAAAGATCCCCGGTTTTCCGATTGTGCTGCACGGTTCGTCGTCGGTTCCGATTCAATATGTAAAGATTATTGAGGAATTCGGCGGCAAGCTCCCCGACTCAGTGGGCATCCCCGAAGAACAGCTCCGCAAGGCCGCGAAGAGCGCCGTATGCAAGATCAACATCGACAGCGACGGGCGGCTGGCGATGACGGCGATGATCCGCAAGGTTTTCGCCGAAAAACCCGAAGAATTCGACCCCCGCAAGTACCTTGGCCCCGCACGGGACGAACTCAAGAAAATGTACGCGGAAAAGAACAAAAACGTCCTCGGTTCGGCGGGAAAAGTATAAAAACGGCGGCGTTCCTGAATATGTCCGCGGCGTCCGCCGCGGCATAAACGGATACGGGGCATTTACGGGAAACGCCCGGCTAAGGAAGCACTGATTTATTCGAATGCGAATAAATCAGTGCTACTTTAATGTGGTTTTTTCGCAGTTTTTCGCAGAAAAACGAGAAAAATAATAGGGCAACGCTGATTAGCCACACGTTAATCAGCGTTGCCCTTACTTTGTCTTTCCCTCAAGGAACGCCGTAATCATTGACACCGACGCGGGGACAAGGGCAGCGGCAAAAAGAACGAAGCCCGCGACTGCGTATTGGGAAAAAAGCGCCCAATAGGCGGTAGCGGCCAAAAACGGCAGGGCCGCCCCTCCCGCTATCG
This sequence comes from Treponema sp., assembly GCA_031257595.1. Taxonomy (GTDB): domain Bacteria; phylum Spirochaetota; class Spirochaetia; order Treponematales; family Breznakiellaceae; genus JAIROH01. The sequence goes on from JAIROH010000135.1 coordinate 4,386, forward strand.
CCAGGATCGCGAAAATTCCCCAGCTGCTTCGGATTATCCGTATAAAAAAATCCATGCCTGTCACTATCGCCGTCCATAAAACGGGCACCCCCAAAAGCAGCAGAGGATCGCTCCGGGCGCTCCACGATAAAGCCTTAAGCGCGGCAACCGGAATAAGCCAAAGAAACGCCAGATTGGTAAAATTCGAGTCACGGGAAATGATCCGAAAAACGGAAAAAGCGGCGCATACAAGAAACGGCAGGGCCGCCGGAAGGGCGACAATATCAACGCAGGCCGAAACCCAGCGGGAAACGCCAAAGCCGCCCGGATTAATCAACGAACCAAGAAAAAACTGAAACAGGGCGACTATGCTTCCCAGCACAAGAGCCCAGGTTCCCCCTGTCCGTTCCGTATGTTCATTAACGGAACGCCAAAAAAGATAGAACAACGACGGCCAGAGAAGGCAAAAAAGCGTCATGGGTAGAGGATAACAGAAAAAACACCGGGATAGAAGGGGCTTGCGGCGGGGAGGTTCGTTTTTTCAGCGGGCTGCGTTTTCATCCTTAGGAGCCTGTTGCGCTTTTCACAGACGGATCGCCAGCGGAAAGAGACGGTGGAACCGGTATTCGGGATAATAAAGCAGGCGATGGGATTCCGGCAATTTCTGTTACGGGGGCTTGAGAAGGTGAATCTGGAATGGGAGATCGTCTGTCTTGGGTATAATA